>NZ_JACJPU010000030.1:0-64786 GCF_014696235.1 Sphaerospermopsis sp. FACHB-1194
AATCAGGATAACCAGGATTAGAGGATGTACGGGATGTTATTGTTTAATTAATGGTTTGATTTTCTATCTTTTTGTCTGAATCAGGATAACCAGGATTAGAGGATTTACAGGATGTTATTGTTTAATTAATGGTTTGATTTTCTATCTTTTTGTCTGAATCAGGATAACCAGGATTAGAGGATGTACGGGATGTTATTGTTTAATTAATGGTTTGATTTTCTATCTTTTTGTCTGAATCAGGATAACCAGGATTAGAGGATGTACGGGATGTTATTGTTTAATTAATGGTTTGATTTTCTATCTTTTTGTCTGAATCAGGATAACCAGGATTAGAGGATGTACGGGATGTTATTGTTTAATTAATGGTTTGATTTTCTATCTTTTTGTCTGAATCAGGATAACCAGGATTAGAGGATTTACAGGATGTTATTGTTTAATTGATGGTTTGATTTTCTGTCTTTTTGTCTGAATCAGGATAACCAGGATTAGAGGATGTACAGGATGTAATTTTTATTTTAAGTTTCTGGTTTACGAAAAGATGATAAATTTAGATTAAATAATGATAAGCTGTTACACAGCTAAATTGTATAATCCTAATGTTCTGAACTCTTGTTTAACAGGCAAGATGCCTGTTCCACTTATACAAATTAAATGCACAACAGCTTATAATATCTTTAGATTCTGATGCAAACAGAAAAGTAATCAATAACAATCCTGAAAATCCTGAAATCCTGGACATCCTGATTCAGACAAATTCAGAAATTTAAACAATCACAATCCTGAAAATCCTGAAATCCTGGACATCCTGATTCAGACAAATTCAGAAATTTAAACAATCACAATCCTGAAAATCCTTAAATCCTGGACATCCTGATTCAGACAAATTCAGAAATTTAAACAATCACAATCCTGAAAATCCTTAAATCCTGGACATCCTGATTCAGACAAATAAAATCTATAAAATCAAACCATCAATTAAACAATCACAATCCTGAAAATCCTTAAATCCTGGACATCCTGATTCAGACAAATAAAATCTATAAAATCAAACCATCAATTAAACAATCACAATCCTGAAAATCCTCAAATCCTGGACATCCTGATTCAGACAAATTCATTAACTTATATTAAGTTACATTAACAAAATAATAAAAAAATTAATACAACATAACTTAGTCAAGACTTTACAACTATACGTAAGTGTAGTTATTATATTGATTAGATTAGATAGATTCAGATCCTGGACTTCTTAAAGAAATCCGGGATCTATAAAGATTACCCATTACCAAATAAACATGACTATTCAAAAAATATTAAACGAATTTAAACAAACTTCCACCTCTACCCGTGATTTAGGTGATAAATTTGAACGCTTAATGTTAAATTATCTCAAAACTGACCCCTTTTATAAAGATCATTTTAGCCAAGTTTGGTTATGGATGGAATTTCCTAAACGGGGAAATATGCCAGATACAGGTATTGACTTAGTAGCAGTGGAAAAGGATACTGGGGATTATTGGGCGATACAATGTAAATGTTATGATTTAGATCAGACCTTAGAAAAATCAGATATAGATTCATTTTTCACCGCTTCCGGGACAAATTTATTTAAAAAGCGGATGATTATTTCTACTACTTCTAAATGGAGTAAACACGCGGAAGCAGCATTAGAAAATCAACAAATTCCCGTTATTCGTGCTACTATTTATGATTTAGAAAATAGTCCTATTGATTGGAATAAATACAGTTTAAAAAATCCTGATAATTTAGAACTTAAACCTAAAAAAAGCATTCGTCCCCATCAACAAACCGCATTAGAAAAAGTCCTCACTGGGTTTAAAAATGCAGATAGAGGTAAATTAATCATGGCCTGCGGTACTGGTAAAACCTTTACTGCGTTGAAAATTGCGGAAAATTTTCCTAGAGATAATAATTTAGATAATAACTTAATTCTGTTTTTAGTTCCTTCTATTTCTTTACTTTCCCAAACTTTGAGAGAATGGACTGCTGAAAGTGAGATTAATTTTCATAGTATCGCAGTGTGTTCTGATGTCAATGTGGGTAAAAATAAGAAAAAGGGTTCGACTTCGCTCACCAACCATGATGTTGCAGATATTACAGTTAATGATTTAGCTTTTCCTCCCACAACCAACGCCCAAGATATTATTAAATCCTATCAAACTTTTGCAGATAAAAAAGAATTAACTGTTATTTTCTCCACCTATCAATCTATTCAAGCAATATCGGAAGCGCAAAAAATTGGTTTACCAGAATTTGATTTAATCATCTGTGATGAAGCACATAGAACCACAGGAGTAACTATTGCAGGAACAGATGAATCTTATTTTGTGAAAGTGCATAATCAAGATTTTATCAAAGCTAAAAAACGGCTGTATATGACAGCAACTCCCAAAATTTACAGCGATGATACTAAAGTTCAAGCTAAAGAAAATCAGGCTTTTTTATGTTCAATGGATGATGTACATATCTACGGTAAAGAATTTCATCGTTTAGGTTTTGGTGAAGCTGTTAGCACTGGTTTATTAACTGATTATAAAGTCATGGTGTTAGCAGTTGATGAAAAATTTGTGGGTGCAACTTTTCAACAACAGTTAGCAGATGCAAATAACGAATTAAATTTACAAGATGCGGTAAAAATTGTCGGTTGTTGGAATGGTTTAGCTAAACGTTTACTTAGCGATGAAGAAGGAGATGATACAGAAGATAAAACCCCAATGAAACGGGCGGTGGCTTTTTCTCGCAGTATTAAAGATTCAGAAACAATTGTAAAATTATTCGCTAATATTATCAATGATTATCAACAATTAAACCCCGATGATGAGACAGTTTTAGAATGTGAATTACAGCACGTTGACGGTAAACAAAACGCTTTACAAAGAACCGAAAAATTAGAATGGTTAAAAGCTGAACCCTCCTATTCCTCCCCTTCACAAGGGGGGTTAGGGGGGGGTAATATCTGTCGCATCCTCTCCAATGCACGGTGTTTATCGGAAGGGGTGGATGTTCCTGCGTTGGATGCTGTGATGTTCCTGACTCCTCGTAACTCCGTGGTGGATGTGGTGCAGTCTGTGGGGAGGGTGATGAGAAAAGCAGAGGGGAAAAAATACGGTTATATTATTTTACCCGTTGGTATTCCTGCGGATATGTCGCCTGATGTCGCTTTAAAGGATAATGAAAAATATAAGGTAATTTGGCAAGTATTACAGGCATTACGCGCCCATGATGACAGATTTAATGATACTGTCAATAAAATTGATCTCAATAAACGTCGTCCTAATAAAATTAGTGTGGTTGGGGTTGGTGGTAGGCAAAAAAATGATAGTTCTACATCTACAAATACGGGAAGTTCCTATCAACAATTAGAATTAAATTTCCCCGTTGAAGAATGGCGAGATGCGATTTATGCAAAAATAGTTACTAAATGTGGTAATCGTCGTTATTGGGAAGATTGGGCTAAAGATGTAGCGAAAATTGCTGAAGGTCACACTTCCAGAATTAAGGCATTATTAGAAAGTTCTGAATCAGAAGCGAAAAAGGCATTTGATGAGTTTATCACAGGTTTACATCAAAATATTAATCCTAATGTCACCACAGAAGAAGCAATTGAAATGTTATCTCAACATTTAATTACTAAACCTGTGTTTGATGCTTTGTTTGAAGGATATGAATTTACTAAATTTAACCCCGTTTCTCAAACCATGCAAAGAATGTTAGATGTGTTAGAAAATCAATCTTTGCAAAAGGATGTGCAGACTTTAGAAAAGTTTTATCAAAGTGTGCGAGAACGCGCAAGCGGTATTGATAATGCGGAAGGTAAACAGAGGATAATTATTGAATTATATGATAAATTCTTCCGTGCTGCTTTTCCTAAGTTGGTGGAAAGATTGGGGATTGTTTATACTCCCGTGGAAGTGGTAGATTTTATTATTAAAAGTGCTGATTTTGCCTTAAAACAAGAGTTTGGTGTGGGTTTATCTGATGAGGGTGTACATATTTTAGATCCCTTTACAGGTACGGGTACTTTTATGGTGCGGTTGTTGCAAAGTGGGTTAATAAAACGGGAAGATTTACAACGGAAATTTAGTCATGAATTGCATTGTAATGAAATTGTGTTGTTAGCTTATTATATTGCTGCGATTAATATTGAGGAAAGTTATCATTTCTTAGCTGGTGGTGAATATCGGCCTTTTAATGGAATTGTTTTAACTGATACTTTTCAAATGTTTGAAAATGACGGTTATTTGTTAGAAAAGATTTTCCCGGAAAATAATCAACGGGTGATTAATCAAAAGCAAAATGATATTACTGTGATTATTGGTAATCCTCCTTATTCTGCTGGACAAAAAAGCGAAAATGATGGGAATAAAAATCTTAAATATGATCAGTTAGATAGTAGAATTGCTGATACTTATGCTAAATATTCTACTGCTACTAATAAAAACAGTCTTTATGATTCTTATATTAGGGCTATTCGTTGGGCAACTGATAGAATAAAAGAGAAAGGTATAGTGTGTTTTGTCACAAATGGTTCTTTCTTAGATAGTAACTCTGCTGATGGTTTAAGAAAATGCTTAGTAGATGATTTTACAAGTATTTATTGTTTTAATTTAAGAGGAAATGGGAGAACATCAGGGGAACAATGTCGAAAAGAAGGACATCCTTTATTTGCTGCATTAGGTGGTAAAGGTGGAAGTTTAGCCCCAATTGCTATTACATTAGCAATTAAAAATCCTGAAAAACAAGGAAGGTGTCAGCTTTTCTATCATGATATTGGTGACTATTTAAAACGTTCAGAAAAACTAGATATCATTAAAAATTTTGGTGCTGTTTCTACTATCCAATGGGAAGAAATCACCCCTAATGAAAATTATGATTGGATTAATCAACGTAATGATGATTTTGAAACTTTTATTTCTTTAGGTGATAAGAAAGATGCAACTACTAAAACTATTTTTGATACGTATTCAAGAGGATTAGCAACAAGTAGAGACACTTGGGTTTATAATTTCTCTCAACAGTCAGTTATTGATAATATGACAAGAATGATTGATTTTTATAATCAACAAGTTGAAGATTTTAGAAAATCTCTAAAAGGTCAAACTTTAAATAATGTTGAACAAAGAAAGAAACAAGTAGAAAGTTTTATTGATAATGACCCGAAAAATATAAGTTGGTCAAGAGGGTTAAAAAATGATTTAGGAAGATTTATTAATTATGAATTTTCTCATGATTCTTTATTCATGGGAATGTATAGACCTTATTGTAAACAATGGTCGTATTTTAATAAATATTTTAATGATATGACATATCAATTACCTAAAATATTTCCTAATCAAACTGTTGAAAATTTAGCAATTTGTGTAACTGGAGTCGGTGTAGTAAAAGATTTTTCAGCTTTAATAGTAAATACAATTCCTGATTTGTGTATTCAAGGTGCAGCAACAGCAGGTCAATGTTTCCCCTTATATACCTACGAAAAACAAAGCGAACTAGGAGAACTATTTGCAACAGCAACCACAGCAGAATATACCAAAAAAGAAAACATCCCCGATCGCATATTAAAAGACTTCCAGAAAAAATATCAAGACAAAACCATCACCAAAACAGACATATTTTATTACATATATGCAGTCCTCCACTCCCCAGAATATAAACAAAGATTTGCAGCAGACTTAAAAAAAATGTTACCCCGCATCCCCTATACTAGAGACTTTTGGACATTCAGTAAAGCAGGTAGAGAATTAGCAGAATATCATATAAACTATGAAACTATAGAACCTTATGAAATCAAAGAATTTTCACCAGAAATATATTTAGATACTCAAGATTACCGTGTGGAAAAAATGGTATTTGGAAGGAACAAAAACGGAATAGATAAAACCACCATCATCTATAACAGTAAAATCACCCTATCACAAATCCCCCTAGAAACCTACGAATATATAGTATGTGATAAATCAGCATTAGAATGGGTAATGGAAAGGTATAAAATCACCAAAGATAAAGATAGTGGAATAGTCAACGATCCTAACCACTGGTCAGAAGATCCGCGTTATATAGTAGATTTAGTGAAGAGGATAGTTAGGGTAAGTTTAGAAACAGTGAGAATAGTAAAAAGTTTACCAGCATTGAATGAATGGTAATGTACAATCAACGTAGGGGTTTAGCAATGCTAAACCCTTACAAATAAACGGGATAACCATAAAATCATCTGCGTTTATCCGCGTACCCTTCGGGAAGCAAGCTACATCTGCGTTCAATATTATTATTGTCAGAATCAGGATAACCAGGATTAAAGGATGTACAGGATGATTTATTTTGTTTACTAAAAGATGATAAACATAGATTAAATAATGATATAATATCTTTAAATTCTGACTTTTGACTTTTGACTTTTGACTTTTGACTTTTGACTTTTGACTTTTGACTTTTGACTTTTGACTTTTGACTTTTGACTTTTGACTTACCGAAGGGTGTCCTGGACATCCTGATTCTGACAAATAATGATATAATAAAAAATATTTAACTCAGGAGTTAAAAAAAATGACATTTAAAGAACAACTGGTAGCAGAAATAGAAACCATGACAGAAGAACAAATAGCAGAATTGTTAATAATGGTTAAAAATATGAAAACCAAACCAGAAATTAAACGGCGTTTTCCAGTTGTGAATATGGTAGGTAAAGCTAAAACATTAGGTGATATTGTTAGTCCTATTGTAGATGAAAAGGATTGGGAATGTCTGAAATAATTGTACTTAATACTCATATTTGGTTATGGTTAATCAATGGTGACTTTGATAGATTTCCCTCCCATTGGATTGAAAGATTTGAATTAGCAGAATCAATTGGAGTTTCACCTCTTTCCTGCTATGAAATAGCACTTGCTCATCAACGTGGAAGATTAGAATTAAATTATTCTCCACAGGAATGGATTCAGCGAGCTTTAACACCTGCTAAAATAGATTTATTTCCCACTACACCAGAAATTGCAATTAGAGCAGTTAATTTATCACCTATTCACAAAGATCCATTTGATCGAATAATCATTGCTACTACCTTAGAATATAGAGCAAAACTGGCAAGTATGGATGGATTATTTGCTAAATATCCCGAACTTAATCATCACCTGATGTAAAACCATCCTGATTCTGACCAAAAATGATCATTATGAATAGAGAGAATTTAATTAATTTCCTCAAAGAAAATTTAACTAACATCAAAAGTTATGGTGTCACATCCTTAGCTTTATTTGGTTCTTATGCAAGAGATGAAGCTAAAACTACCAGTGATCTGGATTTATTAGTAGAATTTCAAGGACAAGTTACCTTTGATCAATATATGGATTTAAAATTTTTCCTAGAAGATAACTTAGGTTTATCCGTTGATTTAGTAACTAAAAAAATGTTAAAACCTCAAGTAATCAGTTCAGTAGAAAAGGATGTAATTTATGTCGCGTAGTTTAAAACTGTATTGTGATGATATTGTCATCAGTTGTGATAAAATTCTGCGTTAAGTCGCTCAGTACAAGTCGCTCAGTACAAGTCGCGGTAGTTGAGCGTAGTCGAAACTCGATAACCACCTGATTCTGACAAAGAATGATATAATAAAGAATATTAAATGTGCTTCAGGAGTTAAAAACATGACATTGAAAGAAGAACTATTAGCAGAAATAGAAACAATGACAGAAACGCAAATAGCAGAATTTATCATGATGCTTAAAAACATGAAAAATAAAAATTCAAATTTTGATGAAAATCAAATTAAAAAATTAACTCTTGGTGAATGTATAGCAAAATTTCGAGAAGAATTAATAGAAGAAAAAATAGAAATTAACCCTGATGAAATTTGGGAAAATATTCGTGATTATCATCCAGGAAGAGAGGTAATTTGGTGATTCGATTTTTATTAGATACTAATATTATTTCTGAACCTTTAAGGATAGAACCCAATCAAGCAGTTTTACAAAACATGGTAAAATATGAATTAGAAATTGCTATGGCATCAGTAACATGGCATGAATTATTGTTTGGTTGCTATCGTTTACCACATTCTAAAAAGAAAAATAAAATTACTAATTAGGGGTTGCTGAGAAAGTCTTTCCGTGAGGGCATAGGAGTCAGGAGTCAGGAGTCAGGAGTCAGGAGTCAGGAGGAGATTGGAAAATTTCTTTGCCATGTCTTGAAATCCCAAAAAATGCACACTTTTTCCGGTATACCCTTCCAAACCCTTGCACTAATTTCTGTGTTTATCAGCCTCTAACCTTTGATATATCAAGGTTTTAGGTTTATTCAGCAAACCCTAATTATTTACACCAGGTAATTAAACCCAAAATACCCATCTTACATTATGATGATGTAGCTGCGGAATGGTTTGCTAACGAAAGAGCGCGACTTGTAGGAATAGGAAAAACTCCTGCATATCCAGATGGACAAATTGCAGCAATAGCAAAAACAAATGATTTGATTTTAGTAACAAATAATGTTGCAGATTTTAGTGAGTTTCAAAATCTGAAAATAGAAAATTGGTTTCTGGATTGAAAGAATCAAAAAAACATCTGCGTTTAAGCTGTTATGCCTTTAACTTGAATAATTAATACAAGCAAGATGCTTGTGCTACTGTAACTTCAGGTTTTTTGATTATACAGTTTAGCTGCACATCAGCTTATCTGCTTTTTTGTCACCTGTCACCTAAATAGGGGTTGCTGAGAAAGTCTTTCCGTGAGGGCATAGGAGTCAGGAGTCAGGAGTCAGGAGTCAGGAGGAGATGTGAAAATTTCTTTGCCGTCTCTTGAAATCCCAAAAAATGCACACTTTTTCCGGTATACCCTTCAAAACCCTTGGACTAATTTCTGTGTTTATCAGCCTCTAACCTTTGATATATCAAGGTTTTAGGTTTATTCAGCAAACCCTATTTAGGGCTTGCTGAAAAAGTCTCTTCGTTAAGGCAGGGAATAGGGAATAGGCAAGACTTTGGGTGATCTGTTAGTAACCAATTCTTTGAAATTTCACCCGGAAAATGCACGCTTTTAGGAGTATACCCCTGAAAAATCCTGCACTGATTTCCTGATTTTCCACCTGAAACCCTTGATTTATCAAGGTTTTGAGTTTATTCAGCAAGCCCTAAATAAAAAACCCACTACAGAAATACTATAGCGGGTAAAGCAGTTATGGCGTAATGTAAAATTCAAACTTTAAATTCAAACTTTAAATTCAAACTTTAAATTCAAACTCTATCTAAGCCATTCCAAAACAGCTTCTTCCTTAGTATTGGTATTGCGAGAAGGTGTTTCCCGTTCAAACTTCATGTGAATAGAACGACTTTGTTCACCATCAGCAGCAACCGCTAAAATGGGGTAATCTATCAAACCATCTTGGAAGGACATCTGGAAGCGGAATGTACCATCGGGATTGAGTTTAATAGGACGACCACCAATAGTTACAGTTGCATCTGGTTCAGTTGCACCATATACAATTAATTCCGCATCAGCAATTAACCAGAATTTGCGGGGACGTTCTGGAACAGCAGAAGCGGAGAAACCGACCCCAGACATACCCACACCGGACATATTGATCCCGGATGCAGTGGGAACTGCCCACATACCTACACCAGAGGGGAAGATGTAAGAACTGATCGCTTGTTCTGGACGTACAGAACCGGCTACGTGCTGCATAGAACCGAACAGAGAACCAGCTACCCGTTGAGCTTCTGCTGATTCTGCCATACCAAAGATTTCGTCGTAAATGGGGTTGCCACCAGCACCCACCGCAGCGACTTTCTTAGCTGGGGGAACGAGTTCATACTTGGTCTTACCGCGTAGGTCTTCTTCAAAGTCTACGGTAATGAAGACATCTTCGATCCAGTCGGAAGGATAGACGGGGGGAATGTGAACCCTAGCAGAACGAGCTAATACCAACCAACCACCAATGGGGGTGCGATAACCGATATCAATTACATAATCGCGATCGCTCACAGGAATTGGTAAATACCATTCTCTCGCTAATTCATCCGCAGGATATTCTTGAATACTGTGGGGACTTTGATGATCTAAATCAATATCAGTAACATCATAAATCCGCAATGCTAATTGCTGTCCACCTTGACGACGCAACTCTTCTTTATGTTCATTGGGAATATCCCAGTATGTGTAAGCCCATTGTGGATCACGTGGTAACAACACAATGCGACTTTCACCATAACCACCTGGTAAATCTGCCAGTCCCTCATCCACATCAGCGAGAGAACCACCTGTCCGATCTTCCTGACCTAATTCAAATTTTGCTGCTTCCACGGTTTCCTGTGCCTCCAGTGAACGAGATGGACTTAGCGAAAGTTTGTTACTTTGTACTTCTTGAATTGATGCTAACAATTGAGATTTACGCATCCGACTGTAACGAGAAATGCCATACTCACTTGCAACTTTACGAAGTTGCCTTAATGTCATTTCCTCTAGCGGTGGGCGTTCTTTTGCCATTTATTTTGGCCTCCAGTAGTTTTTCGGGTAAATGACTTCCCCTGGTTATAGAATGGTTTATAAAATCTCATCTATCCCAGATGAATTTTTTATTCCTGACTTCTGGTTTTGCCCAGTTTATAAGGGTTTTAGTTGGTTTTTAAATGGATTGCCACGCTTTCTGATTCCTGGTTTTGCCATGATTAGCATTTCTTTGGGATCAGGGGCGTGTTTTTTCTTGATGAAATACTAACAGGTAATCATGCCTAGTGATCAAGGGGTATGAAGTCGGTTTTTCAGCTATTTCACGTATTTATTAGCCCTGCGGGGATCAAATTGTTATAAAATCATAACATTTGCCTTGACTTGGGGTTCATTATGTCAATATTTCATGACATTTGCGTTCCCATGTTGTGGGATCGGCTTCTAGCCCGTCCAGCTTTAACAGGACTTACGCAAAAGGAAACGAAAGTAGGGGTAATACCCTTCGGGAAGCAAGCTACATGAATTACCCCTACGCAAGAATCAGGTTTTCAGTCACATCTTCCGTAAGTCCTATTTAGGGGTTGCTGAGAAAGTCTTTCCGTGAGGGCATAGGAGTCAGGAGTCAGGAGTCAGGAGTCAGGAGTCAGGAGGAGATTTGAAAATTTCTTTGCCATCTCTTGAAATCCCCAAAAATGCACACTTTTTCCGGTATACCCTTCAAAACCCTTGCACTAATTTCTGTGTTTATCAGCCTCTAACCTTTGATATATCAAGGTTTTAGGTTTATTCAGCAAACCCTATTTAGGGCTTGCTGAAAAAGTCTCTTCGTTAAGGCAGGGAATAGGGAATAGGCAAGAGTTTCGGTGATCTGTTAGTAACCAATTCTTTGAAATTTCACCCGGAAAATGCACGCTTTTAGGAGTATACCCCTGAAAAATCCTGCACTGATTTCCTGATTTTCCACCTGAAACCCTTGATTTATCAAGGTTTTGAGTTTATTCAGCAAGCCCTACTGAGCGTGTTGAAGTATGCCCACCCCACAAGAATCTACCCCATAAGAATTAATAGAATATTTTTTGATTTGGTTTTTTCAGGTTGATCTACAGGTTGATCTACTTGTTTAATTTTATTTAAATTTTATCAGTTTCTTGTGTACTCTCTGTATAAATAATTTTGCTAAACGCATTCGGGTGATATCTTGAATATTAGCTGAGTAATATTTTTTGTGATCAAAAAACTCATTTATTGCTGACAAAATTACTGTGAATCGCTGGATAATATTTTCAGTTCTGTATTCTGCTAAAACTTCTGTGGGTAAAGTCAAAGCCACTGGAGATGATAAAGTTTTGAGAATACGTTGTACATCATATTCTAGAGAATACCCAGCTATTTTATAACAATTAAATCCCGGATCTAAATAATCAGAAAGCCCGCCGTTAACGCTAGAAAAAACTTGACAACCACAAGCTAAAGCTTCCATCGGTTGCAAACCAAAACCTTCACTTACACCCTGTTGCGCCCAATATTCCGCAGAGTCGTAAAGGTAAATTTTCGCTCTATTAAATAATCCTGGTAAATCTTCAATATAAGAATCAACAACAAAAACTTTACACTTTTGTTGTAATGTAGGAATTAATTGTTTAATTAAATATTCAGAAGATTTTCGCGCTTGCACTAAAACATCAATATCTCTATCTAAATGCAAATTTGTAAATTCATCAGCGATTTGATTAGGTAAATAATAAATTAAATTATTAGGCGCTTTTTGTCCCCAATATCCCATTGTATTACGGCTAACTGTAATAATCGGAATACTGGAGGGAAGTTTAAAATTATAACCTGCACTATGAGCATGATAAACTACATTATATTTTTGCAGTTTAGGTGCGAGGTTAGCTATATCAAATCCCCAACTAATCACAAATATTACATCATCTAAATTTTGCTGTGAATTTTGATTTTTTAGTATATCATCAAGAAACAGCTTATCCTTTTCTCTTTGTCGGTAAGTGACAACTTCTGCACTACAGATATTTTGAGCTAAATTAACTGTTTTTAACTCTGCCCAAAGCCCACCACAAGCAAATTTTCCATCTGTTCCTGGAACTAAAAAGTACAGTTTTCTCATATAGAAGTTGGTTTTGATAATTACAATTATTTTTGTAGGTTGGTAATTGGTAATTGGTAATTGGTAATTGGTAATTGGTAATTGGTAATTGGTAATTGGTAATTGGTAATTGGTAATTGGTAATTGGTAATTGGTAATTGGTAATAGTTGATAGTTAATAGGGAAACATCAAATTTATTACCCAGTCCCCAGTCCCCAGTCACCAGTCCCCAGTCCCCAGTCCCCAGTCCCCAGTCACCAGTCCCCAGTCACCAGTCCCCAGTCCCCAGTCCCCAGTCCCCAGTCACCAGTCCCCAGTCACCAGTCCCCAGTCCCCAGTCCCCAGTCCCCAGTCACCAGTTCCCAGTCACCAGTCCCCAGTCCCCAGTCACCAATCACCAGTCACCTGCCGCCATTTTACCTTAACAAAATGCGCTTCACGTCCCCAAGTGTCCCGTGTAAGAATGATATTTTCAATTGCGAGGTTAAAGGGGATAGCTGTTGTTAAATAACGTTGAACGAAAGCACCTAAATCTGGAGCAAGTTCAGAAGCCGTAGTTGCAGCTAATCCTAAACCTACTAGTTGCTCAACAGGTCTAAATGGTAGCATCACAGACACACCCATAGCAAATCCAGCAGTTAACAACATTGCTACAGATAAATTTGTACCGCAACGGGGATGTACCGCTAAATCCCATTCTCCGTTGGTAAGACGATATTGAGCTAGTGTTACTGCACGCCGTAAATAACTGATATTTACATCACCATAAAGGTAAAATCCCTGTTCTGTGGATAAACCACTTAATGATTCATTATCAAACTGTACATGAGTAGGCTGTTTGGGAGAAGAATCAACACTTTTTATTTCACTCAGAACCCAAACAGTAGCGTGTTCTAGGGCGTGAACCTGACGCAACGTCAGAATTTCTTGTAAACCGGGTACAAAAGATAGCTGTTGTAGTAAGTCGGTATCTTGGTTTGGTGATGGTGCTATCAAGTCAAGATTAAAAAAGTTAAAGGGAAATGAGCTATTTGCATAAGAAGTTGGAGTATTCATTTTCCCCCAAGCGGATAAAGTAATATAGATTTCTTTCCAATGTAACGCTTGTACAACTAGATTATTGCTAATTTTTGTTGAAAAATAGCAGGAGTCATGAGTCAGTAGGGGTTTAGCAATGCTAAACCCTTTGGCCTAAATCAAACGAGAAATTCTGATATGTATGTCAGTTCCGATCGCAAAAATTCGCTGATTCCCAGAGCATCAACTTTTACTAGATAAAGTCACGGAACTTGTGGTAGAGGTTCACACTGAAAAATAAAGGTGAGGAGGAGAACAATCTGTAAACCTCAAAATTGATCTTGCCAATTTTAGATTTTAGATTTTAGATTTTAGATTTTGGATTTTGATTGAGGTGTTTTGGTACTTGTACTTCATAAGCAAGCTCAATACCCCGCTCTTTGTCGGTTGTACCTATCTCAAATACTCGCTGCGCTGCTTACGCTTCGCTAACCCAAATCGAAAATCCAAAATGGTTGAACTTTTCAGCATCCACAGGGATTCATATTAATAAACTAACTCACATTTGAATCATTGTAGTTAGGTAATGTACAGCAATTCACATCGTTTAAACAGACCTTTCCCCACTGTAAAGCCCAGCGAACCAAAGCGACTCGGTTATCTGTCTTTGTTTTGGTGAGAATGTTGCTGATATGATTATCAACTGTACGTTTGCTAATCTCCAGTTTTGCTGCAATCTCTTGGTTAGTTAAGCCTGCGGCCACTAAGTCGATAATTTGCAGTTCTCTGTCTGACAGACTAACAGGGGTCCCAGACTCATTAGCAGCCATGGCTTATTTATTTCTCCCTTGGTATATGTACTTAATCACTCTTTCTAATTCTAAAAGATTCTCTCAGAGCTAGACGTTGTAAATGTTCCTAGTAATACTAAAGTCAATATTTTCTGGGAATTTAATCTGAAGGTTAATTTTCTTAAAAGCAAAATTTCTATAAAATATAACCTATTCATCAGTAAATATTCAGTGTTACTTCAGTGGTAAATTTTGGGTTTTTATAGCATTATGTACTATATAAAGTGATAAAAACTGCTATTTTATGGTTAACTGGAGACAAAGGAATAAAGATGCTTATACATTTTATACATATTCCTAATCCCAAGTCGTAAATCGAAAATGATATGAGTAATCCCCATGTTTTGTGTCTAGGCGAAGTTTTGTTTGATTGTTTAGCGGATCAAATGGGGCTAAAGCTGGAAGAAGTCAATTCTTGGACTCCCTACCCAGGGGGAGCGCCAGCTAATGTGGCTTGTGCTTTAGTTAAACTGGGAACGCCCGCAGGTTTTATTGGTGCTGTAGGAGAAGATCAACCAGGTAATGCACTGGTGAAGTTATTACAAGATGTAGGTGTAGATACAACGGGTGTGCAACGTCATCCGACAGCACCAACGCGACAAGTTTATGTAGTCAGGGATTTGACTGGCGATCGCTCTTTTGCTGGTTTTGGTAAATATGATACTAGCGAATTTGCCGACACCCGCTTACAAGCTAAACAAATACCAGAATCACTGTTTAACGATGCTGATTTTTTGGTGTTGGGGACTTTGGAATTAGCTTATCCTGAAAGTGAGGCTGCTATTCATCAGGCATTGAAATTAGCGGAACAATATGATTTGAAAATCATCTTAGATGTGAATTGGCGACCTGTATTTTGGCAAGATGCTAATTTAGCAAAGCAAAAAATTGCAGCATTATTGCCACGTTTTGATTTTCTCAAACTCACAAAAGAGGAAGCATCATGGTTGTTTGATACTACAGACCCTGGAGCAATTACTTACAGATTGAACTCATTAGAAGGGGTTTTAGTCACCGATGGCGAAAATGGTTGTGCTTATTGTTTAGGTGAGAATGAAGGTAAATTACCAGCTTTTTCTATACCTGTGGTGGATACCACTGGTGCAGGAGATAGTTTTTTAGCTGGGTTTCTCCATCAGTTGAGTAAGTTGGGTATTCATAGTTTGAGAGATGCAGAAACAGCAAAAAGTGTGATCACATACTCTAGTGCGGTAGGGGCGTTAACTACTATTAAACCAGGTGCGATCGCATCCCAACCCACAGCAGAAGAAGTTGATGCTTTTTTAGCCGATCATAAACTTTAAAAATCAACAGTTTTCACTGATTGAAGTAAAACCAAAATTAGGGGAATATCAGATACAATCACCTGATATTCCCTTTACAAATTAAGCCTTGCCAAAATAGACAGCGCCCCAAATCTGGGTGATAAAACCAAAATTTTTCTTTTGTTCCTAAATCCTCAATATCTTGAGAAGCATCTAGGGGAACTTCAATGATGGGAAACTGCTCTGCCATAACAGTTCATTTACAGTGAAACAATTTGTAATCATACCCATATATTCCTGGCAACTTTTGATCATCAAGCAGACATTTTTCCACTTCCTGACTAATGGGAGCATGAAAATTAACCAACCATAAATCAAAAGGTCGTGGTAATTCTTTGATAGTCTTTTCTAGGGCTATAGTAGAAGTATTGGGGTTTTGGGCTTGATGGGCGAGGAGAAATTGAGTATTTTCAATATTAGTTTGCAAACCAGAGAATTTTAATTCCCAAGCTATACCCATGATTTCCCCAGTTTGTACTAAACTTTTATGAGTTGTGGCAATGAGAACCGGGACTGAAGAATTTTGTTCAATAACAGGAAGAAATAAATCAGGGCGATAATATTTGCGATAACCCAGATTAAAAGTAACTGTAATAGCACTGATTAACCCCATTACCCAAATCAGAATTACAGCTTGTTTGCCGTTAATACCCCATTTACCGATGTTGGGATTTTGATAACAAACTGCTAGACTTGCACCCAGTAAAATTATTACTGCTGGAAAGTAAACAAAACTATAGCGAGCGCCCCTGGTAAGATCAATACCCAGGAAATAAGTAAAGAAGAAAAAGAAAGCGATCGCCCCTAACACTACCCCAATAAATACTTGAGTAATAGAACCAATTTCCGGTGCTTGTAATTGAACTTTTATCCCCCTAATTAAAATTGGCACTGCCCAAATAAAGAAAATTAACATCACCAACCCAGAGAAAATAACCACCGTTAAATCAGGTGCTTCCACTGGGAGTAAGGAAATCATAGTGATCCATGTACCTAAAGCTTGAAAAATGGGGCTAATCCAACTTAGTCCTATACGCTCACCTTTAATCCACTCGGTTAAAGTGCCAAGGTAGCGATTTTGTAACCTCCCAGGCAACCACACCAACCCAGCAACAGCCGTACCAACTACTACATAATAAAATCGCCACCACAGAGGAGAGAACAACACCCAAGTTTTTGTCTGAGTTTGTTGTTTCCAAGCCACAAAAATCAAAGCTACAGCTTCAGCGCCAAGAGTGATCACAAAAAAGAAATGAGTAGCAAAACCCAAGGCGTTAACTCCTACCCAAGCAATAATTAACCACAAAGGTAATAATTTTTGCTTTTCCAAGTGACGAATAGCAACTACCAAACAAGCTATCGAAAGCATCACCCACAGCATAGCCAAAGTATAATGACGGGCTTCTTGTGCTAAAAATACTGCGTAGGGTGAGACTGCCATCATTGCAGCCGCTAATTGTCCTACTAATGAAGAACGAAAAGCTAATTTACCTAAAAAATAAGCACAGGGAATAGAAACCGCACCCAGTAAAGCCGGAAAAGAACGTGCTGCAAACAAAGATACTAAACCTTCAGGGTGGGGAAATAGCCGCATCCACAGATGAACCAAGACAAAATATAGTGGTGGGTGATTATCCTCTGTGAGAAGATTATTAATTACATCTCCTGTACCAACTGCGGGATTAATTTGTAATGGTTGTAATAAAATATCAGGAGCGATCGCCTGATCTAAAGGTACTGGTAAAAAACTATTGCCCAAGCTAAATACTAAAGTCGCAAATTCATCAGTCCAAGGCGGTTTGGCGGTTAAATTAGTCAAACGTAACCCTACACCAATAACGAACCAAATCAGCAGCAGTAAAGAATGAAACCAGGGAGCAGAAACGGTAGAGCGCCTATTATTCAAGTCCATCTTTATTATTGGAAAATTGTTTTAAACAGCGTTCTTGTACTTTAACTACAGTTCCTCTCTTCAACAACTCTGATATAGTCACAAATTCATATCCCTGGGGAGTATAAGCTTTCAAAATTTCCTCCACTACCTCTACAGTATTATGGCGACTAGCATATACTCCTTTTTTTGCTACACCATCAGAATCATGTAAAAGAATGATTGAGCCATTATGAAAGTTATTTTCAAAAATTTTCATCATCTCTGCGGCAGATTTACCACGCCAGTCTTGTAAATCTACATCCCAAAAAATAATCGGTTTTTTTATCTGCTTTAAAACATTTGTGACAACAAAACCAGCACGACCAAAAGGGGGTCTAAAGTGAACATTGTCTCGTGAGATTAATTGACTAATTAAAATATCGGTTTCCCTAATTTCTCTAGAAATAGTATCTTTAAATTTACTATTGAGATTGTAATGATGCCAGGTATGGTTTGCTATTTCATGTCCCTGTTTTTCCAAAGTTCTGACAATTTGGGGATACTTTGCACTGTGTTTTCCCAAGACAAAAAATGTTCCCTGAGCTTGATAATCTAAAAGGGTTTGAGAAATTGCTCTGGTATAGACTGGATCAGGTCCGTCGTCAAATGTCAATGCTAAAACTTTATCAGGAGTGTTGATACAAAATACTGACTCTCCAAATAAGCCGGGAAGCAGGAAACGCTTTGGCCAAGCCAATTCTAAAAAACAGTAAACTGCTATCACTATCAATAACAGAGGCAATAATTGGGAAAATCTGAATTTCGATGGACGATGTTTGTCAAAAGGTAGGAAAGAAAAACGCTGAGTCAAGGATTTAACTAAAGGCATTATTGCGGGTTAAGCAAAAATTTGAACATTGAAAGCATATCAGATTATCAGTAAATTTGTCTATAGTTAGGCTTTGATTAAATTTCATAAGAGTCGTAGGGACGAAGCATTCGGGCGACTAATTATAAATTTTTGTCCAAGGCTATTTTCCTGTAAGGGCGAAGCATTCGGGCTATAAATTATCAATTTTGATCACAGGTTATTGTCCGAATGCTTCGCCCCTACTTCGCCCGTACAGGAGTCAGGAGTCAGGCAAAATTAATTTAAAACCAAATGCTTTGAGTTAGCTTTTTTGGATCGGAATATCAGGTATAATCATCAGATACAATTAAGTGATATTCCCTTTATCTTGTACCTAATTCATGTCTTTGATTATTGCTGGAGAACGCAGCGGAGTGGGCAAAACTACGGTGACGCTCACACTTTTAGCCTCTTTGTGTCGTCGTGGTGTCAAAGTACAATCTTTTAAGGTTGGTCCAGATTATATTGATCCTATGTTTCATCAGTATGTTACTGGTCGTCCTTGTCGAAATTTAGATGCGGTTTTGACTTCAGAAAGTTATATTCAAAAATGTTTTCAGCGTCATTCCCAAGAATGTGAATATACTCTGGTTGAGGGAGTGATGGGTTTATTTGATGGTGTTGGTAATTCTTTCAATATAACTGAAAATGGCAATCATCAAATGGACTTTGCTAGTACAGCCCATGTTGCCAGATTATTAGATAGCCCGGTAATATTAGTAATTGATTGTAGTCGTTTGTCTGGTTCAGTGGCAGCGATCGCACATGGTTATTGTAGTTTGGATCAGAGAGTTAAAATTGCTGGATTAGTCTTAAATAGAGTAGGGAGCGATCGCCATTTATCTTTATTAAAAAATTCCTTGAAAACTCTCAACTTACCTATTTTGGGTGTTCTCAGAAGACAGGATAATATTACTATTCCTGATCGTCATCTGGGTTTAGTTCCTACTGGAGAATTACCAGAATTAGATGATGTAATTCATCGTCTTGCAGATTTAGGCGATCATTGTTTTGATTGGGAAAAATTATTACCACTATTACAAGTAACTGAAATTCTGTCTTCAGATGTTCCCAATTTTCAAATCAACGAACCGCACAGACACAGAGAAAGCGGAGAAATAAAAGAAAATCAAAAATCAAAAATCAAAATTGCTGTTGCACGGGATCAAGCTTTTAATTTTTATTATCAAGACAACTTAGATTTATTAGAGAAACTGGGAGCAGAATTAATATTTTGGAGTCCTTTAAAAGATACTCAATTACCAAAAGATATTCAAGGAATGTATTTTGGTGGTGGTTTTCCTGAAGTATTTGCACAAGAACTAGCAGCAAATATTAAAGTTATTCAAGAAGTAAAAACAGCGATTTTATCAGGAATACCCACCATTGCTGAATGTGGGGGTTTAATGTATTTGTGTGAAAATATTATTGATTTTGAAAATCAATCTTGGACAATGGTAGGAATATTACCCACATCTGCACAAATGGATAAAAAATTAACTTTAGGATATCGTCGCGCAGTGGTTTTAGAAAATAGCTTTTTATTAAATGCGGGTACAAATATTTATGGACATGAATTTCATCGTTCTCATGTAATTACAAACCCGCAAAAATCATTGTTTGATACCTATCGTTATGACTGTGAAGAAAATACAGGTTTTGAAGGATGGAATTTACCTAATATTCCTAATGTTCATGCTTCTTATGTTCATCAACATTGGGGAGAAAGTATAGAAATTCCCCAAAGGTTTTTACAAGAATGTTTAAAATTTAGTTATGTCAAGGTGTTGAGGGTTGAAATAATCTAGTCTGATGAAACCAAAGAAACTAACATCACCGCAAATACTATACTTCCCAATCTTCAAGTTGTAGATTTTCAACTCTTTGAAATTCTCTAGTATTATGAGTTACTAAAATAAGATTATTAGCTAATGCAATACTAGCAATTTGAAAATCATAAGCACCTATAGGAGTACCTAATTTTGATAATTGAGAACGAATTTCACCATAAATTTTAGCTGCTTTTCCATCAAAAGGTAAACTAATATATTGAGAGAAAAAGAATTCATATAAAGATAAATTTTTTTCTTTTTTTATGCTACGACAAGCTCCATAGTATAATTCTGCTTTGACAACATCACACAAACAAATATTTTCACGATGAGTGGTTTTAAATTTATTAATTACATTTTCACTACGTCCTGTTAAATATTGAATGCAGGTATTAGTATCTAATAAGTAAATCATCATTCAATATCCCAAACTCTTTGATCGCAATCAACGAAATTTTCTCTAACTAAAAATTCACCTTCCCATTTTCCAGCAGTTTTATCAAAAAAATCAGCAGGATATCCTAATTCTTCTGGTGTTGGTATTTTTTCTTCAAAAGAATTAGTAATAATTATTACTAATTCTTGATTAGCTAATTCTTGGGGAAGTTGTAACAATAATTTACCTTGTGTATCAACTTTTGATTTAAGTCTTATTTGCATATAATTAACTCCTTAGTATCTTGGATTATTATACTACTAATTATTTGAAAAGTATTTTTTAATCATTCATGGCTAAATATTACAGGATGAAGTTCGGAATGCACTGGAAGGTAATCGAAGAGATTAAATGGATTAAAGCTCATTGTTTACTCTATTAAAAATGAGTATGGAAAAATTTTTAATACTGTACCAAAAAAACTGCTCAGTTAACGAAACAAATAAGGCTGAAACCCTTGAAATTTGGTAATGCCCCAAAAAAGGCTTAACCGAGTAGTATTGCACTATGTCGCCCTCAAGGAACTATCACCAACAGCACAGTGAGGAGCGATCGCTTTATCATCAAAGATGAACTGATAATTTTTTTATCTTCCTTTGCGCTTTTGCTTCTAACCTTCGGGATCTCCTGACTAATGACTAATGACTAATACTTTCATTCAGTTTACGAATAATACGAGATAATTCACGAATAATATTCACAAGAAAATCACCGAAAGGCACGGAAGCCACTTGGCTATCTTACAGTGGAGGAAGTGCCAACGGCGAATTTATTCGCCGCGAATATGATATGATTGGACTGCGAGTAGGAATAACCATCATCACAGAAGCAAGTCGCACGACAAAATCATCCCGCAATTCTTTAAAAATAGGTACGCGACGGACAAATAACAAACGATCTACACTAGTAAGCATAATTACTGTTTATAAAATTAACGAGGTTTTGACAGAGTAAAAAGAGTAAAATTTTAACCGTTAATTAACCCTCAGAAGTAAATAATACCTTAATTTTGGTTACTCTGTAGTTTCTCTGTGAAAGATAGATGTATTTATGCTGTTTATTAACGTGCAAATTAAATACGTATACTATTTATTTTATACCTGTAAATGATTAAATAGGTGATGCTCACAAATATTTTCTATTTTCCTCTATTTTCCCTCAAGAAGTCTATATTTCAGTCTTAACAGGAAAATTACAATAGTCCCAGGGAAAAAACTATTAAGTAAATTGATCTTTACTAAAGTACAAAAACTACCATGACTATTGATATAATGACTTGAATGTGGAACTTTGATTTCCCCTATTCCCTATTCCCTATTCCCTATTCCCTATTCCTTAGAAAATCAATGTTTTTCAAATGGTGCTTTAGAGTTATTATCGTTTGCTTGGGTTTGTGGCTCATCTTGGATCTAGCTTCTCATTTAGGGGCGGAAATTTTTTGGTTTCAAGAAGTTGGTTATTTGCCAACTTTTATGGTGCGGTTAATAACTCAAGGTGCTTTATGGGTGGGTGTTGTTAGCTTGAGTATGATCTATTTACTGGGAAATTTAATTTTAGCAAAACGTTGGCAATATCCCCAGTCCCTGAAAATTGAGCCAGCAAGAATTGAAAAAACTACACTGAGTAGGGAACTAACAAATTTTCTAAGTCCGCAGTATAAGCAAGTCTATCAAACTCCGCAGATTGCGACAGGAAACACACAAATTAAATTATTCTGGTTGTTACCGCTAACGTTAAGCTTGAGTTTTTTAGTGGGGTTAATTTTCACCCATTATGGACAAGTTGCGTTAAGTTACTGGAATGGACAAATTAATCAGGTTAATTCACCTTTTACTATCTTATTTAGACCAGAGATAGTTTGGAACTTGAGCATTAGAACTATTTCGCAAGTTTGGTATTTTGCATTAGCTGTGGTGATGGCGATCGCTCTTTTGATATATTCTCAGTTTTTGCTGTGGGCGATCGCTATTATTTTTAGTCTCGGTTTTGGGTGGTTAATATCTCAACAATGGGAAAAAATCTTGTTGTATTTGCACTCCACCCCCTTCAATAGCACTGAACCTTTATTTGGCAAAGATATCAGCTTTTATATTTTTTCCCTTCCTGTCTGGGAACTGTTGGCTTTTTGGCTGATAGGTTTATTTTTATATAGTTTTCTTGCTGTTACTCTCAGCTATCTTGTATCAGGAGACAGTATCAGTCAAAGCATTTTTCCTGGGTTTTCGCCCACACAAAAACGTCATTTATTCGGCTTAGGTGGCGGTTTAATGTTGGTGATAGCCTTTGGTTTTTGGTTAAGTCGTTATGAACTGGTTTATTCTCCCCGTGGTGTGAGTTTTGGGGCTAGTTTCACTGATGTTAAAATACAGTTGCCCGCTGATACCATGTTATGTGTTTTAGCTGTGGCGATCGCCTTTTATTTATTATGGCAAACTTTATTTTGGAAACCCAAATCTCAACATCATCAATGGGTAATTTATGGTTTAGGTATTTATTTATTATTAGTAATTGCAGGTGATTTTATTGTACCTGCGGTTATCCAATCTTTTATAGTTCAACCCAATGAATTACAGAGAGAAACACCTTATATTCAACGCACTATCGCCCTCACTCGTCAAGCATTTGATTTAGAAGCCATAGATGCTCAAACCTTTAATCCCCAAGGAAAATTAACCCAAGCAGATATCAAAGCCAATGATTTAACTATTCGCAATATTCGGCTTTGGGATCAAGAACCACTATTAAAAACTAACCGACAATTACAACAAATTCGTCCTTATTATGCGTTTCCTGATGCCGATATTGATCGCTACATTATCAGCAACCAAACTAACCAACAAGAACCCCCAACAAATGAAAAACGTCAGGTACTAATAGCCGCCAGAGAATTAGATTATAATGCTGTCCCACAACAAGCACAAACATGGGTAAACCGCAATTTAATTTACACTCATGGTTATGGTTTTACCATAAGTCCAGTAAATACAGTTGCACCTGGTGGTTTACCAGAATATTTTGTCAAAGATATTAGTGGTAATGGTGCAGCTTTAACTACTGCTAATGCAGCTATTCGGGAAAGTATTCCTATTGGTGAACCACGAATTTATTATGGAGAAATTTCTAATACTCATGTCATGACTGGGACAAGAGTTAAAGAATTAGATTATCCCAGTGGTAGTGATAACGTTTATAATACCTACGATGGCAGCGGTGGAATTACAATAGGTTCTTTATGGAGACGGTGGTTATTTGCCACATATTTAAAAGACTGGCAAATGATATTTACACGGGACTCTCTACCAGAAACAAAGGTATTATTCCGGCGAAATATTAACCAAAGAATTAGAGCGATCGCCCCTTTTTTACAATTTGATAGTGAACCTTATATAGTTGCCGCTGATGCCAACCCAGATGATAAAAATCAACAATTTCCCGGTGCAAAAAATTATCTTTATTGGATAGTCGATGCTTACACTACCAGCAGTCATTATCCCTACTCAGATCAAAATAAAGACGGTATTAACTATATTCGTAATTCTGTTAAAATCGTCATTGATGCTTACAACGGCACTGTCAGATTTTATGTTGCTCAACCTCAAGATCCGCTAATTATTGCTTGGTCAAA
Source organism: Sphaerospermopsis sp. FACHB-1194 (assembly GCF_014696235.1). Classification (NCBI taxonomy): domain Bacteria; kingdom Bacillati; phylum Cyanobacteriota; class Cyanophyceae; order Nostocales; family Aphanizomenonaceae; genus Sphaerospermopsis; species Sphaerospermopsis sp. FACHB-1194. The sequence continues at coordinate 24,435 of NZ_JACJPU010000030.1, forward strand.
AATTTTCCCGCAAATGTTCCAACCGCTAACAAATATGCCTATTAATCTCCTTAGTCATATTCGCTATCCGGTAGACTTTTTCAAAATTCAATCTGAGCGGTTAATGATTTATCATATTACTAACCCTCAAGTATTTTATAACCGGGAAGACCAATGGCAAATACCCCAAGAAATTTACGGAACTGAACCCCGTCAAGTTGAACCTTACTATTTAATTACCAGTCTTCCTGGTGTTCCTTTTGAAGAATTTATTTTATTGCTTCCTTACACACCAAAAGAAAGAACAAATTTAATTGCTTGGTTAGCAGCGCGTTCTGATGGAGAAAATTACGGTAAATTGCTGCTTTATAATTTTCCTAAAGAACGTTTAATTTATGGACCAGAACAAATAGAAGCTAGAATTAACCAAGATCCAGTAATTTCTCAACAAATTTCATTATGGAATCGTCAAGGATCAAGAGCAATACAAGGTAATCTTTTAATTGTTCCCATTGAACAATCTTTATTATATGTTGAGCCAATTTATTTAGAAGCAACCCAGAATAGTTTACCAACTTTGGTTAGGGTAGTTGTTGCCTATGAAAACCGCATTGTCATGGCACAGACATTAGAACAAGCTTTACAGGCGATTTTTCAGCCAGAAATAACACCAGCGCCGGCTATTATTCGTCCTGTGGAAGAAGAAGGAATACCACCGGTTTAAAATAATTTGTAAGTTGTGATTCATTCTTTTATCAAGATGAGTTACTATATAAATTAAGCAACAAATAGTCTCAAAATCACAGCTATAAATTGTCAAAAATTGTCAGAATCAATAATTATGCTGTTAAGTGAACATCTTAATTTTAGTAATTTGAAATCATTTTCTATCAATGGCTTATTCGGCTATAAGGATATGAAAATTCCTTTTGATAAAGAAGCTGTTATTCTTATTGCTGAAAATGGTTCTGGTAAAACTACCATTTTAAATGCTCTTTACTATTCAATATCTTGTAAGTTTAGTAGATTAATTACCATTGATTTTGAATCGGTCGTTCTTGAATTTGCATCTGGAGTAAGTGTTGAAATTAAAAAAAGTGATTTAACTGCTTCTGCTTTAATTGAAACATTTAACTCTGTAGCATTTAGAGATGTTAGTATGGCTGGAAATATTACTGGAAATATTATAATACCAGCTACTACTATAAAAGGTTTTGCTAGAACAATGATTGAGCAAAATTCAATCAATATTAAAAAAAATATTAGAGAAAATTTACATGAATCAATATTATATTTCCCTACTTATAGAAGGATTGAAGAAGAACTAAAAAATTTAGGTAATGAAGAATTAAATTTTGGTAAAGAGGATGAGCGATTAATTCAGTTTGGAATGGACGATGTAATTGCAAAATTTGATAGAATTGAAAAAAATATCAAAGATGCAACTTTAGAATTATTACCAAAAGTAAATGGTGAAATGTTAACTCAGTTTGTTGAAGTTACTACACCAACTCAAGAAATGAGGGATAGTATCCAACCTGAAACCTTAAATATAGTATTAAATAAAATAGGAAATAACATACCTGAAAATGATAAAAACAAAATAGAAGAACTGGTTAATTCAGGAAAAATAAAATCTCCCGAATATAATCAATTAGTTTATTATTTATCTAAACTGCTTGGCTTATATGAGCCACAAAGAGAAAAAGATAATTCGATTAAAAAATTTGCCGAAGTTTGTAATAAATATCTACATAAAAAACGTATTGTCTATGATGAAACAAGTGTAGAAATTTCGATAGTTCAAGAAAAAAATCATCAACCAATAGATATTAGAAATTTATCTTCTGGTGAAAAACAAATTATATCCTTGTTTTCTAAAATTTATCTTGACTCAGATGATGAATACATAATTTTGTTTGATGAACCTGAGCTTTCTCTTTCTCTAGAATGGCAAAGATTATTACTTCCTGATATCTTGAAATCAGGTAAGTGTAAACTGCTTTTAGCTGTCACGCATTCACCATTCATTTTTGATAATGAGTTAGATACAAATGCAATAGACTTAGATGATTTTGTCACGGAAAAATAGATGTCAGTAGCTAAACTTAGAGATGCTCGAAATAGACCAGTAGTAGCATTTACCGAATTTACCCGACAATACAAACAAGATGAATCTGCTCTATACTGCTTCTTTGAAGGTGAAGATGATAAGAAGTATTATGGAATTAGAATCAGAAATATTGCCAGACCAATAAAATACTCTTACTTTAGTTGTGACGGAAAACAAGGAGTTTTAGACATTCATCGAATTATTACTAATCGCAAAACTTACTCTCAAGTTAGAGCAGCATACTTTATAGACAGAGATTTTGATATATCAATAAAAAATACAGAAATAACTGGAATATATGAAACTCCTTGTTACTCAATAGAAAATTTCTATACATCTATTAATAGTTTTTGTGAAATTCTGAGAAGTGAATTTAAGCTGTCTGAATCAGATATTGATTTTAATAACTGTAAAAACCTTTATATAAAACTTCAGAAAGAATTTCATGATGCAGTTGAACTTTTAAATATTTGGATAGCTTGTCAACGAGAAAAAAGAACAGATTTGAAGTTATCTGGTCTTGATATCTCCAAGTTAGTACAGATAGATTTAGATAATATCACAAGTAACTATAGCATTAATGATTTATATACTCAATTTACCAAAGCAATTACTGTTACTCAAGAAGAACTAGACTTAAAGCAAAATCACCTAGGTTTACAAGAACATCAAAAAAGTTTTAGAGGTAAATTTGAGATTTATTTTTTATTCAAAGTTATTCAAAAACTAATTGAAGAAGCAAATAAAGGCAATCCCAAGTATTTTACTAAAAAAATAAAAATCACCTTAAATTTGCGGGAAACAACACTAATTTCTAATTTGTCCCAATATGCGGACACCCCAGATTGTCTAGTAGGTTATTTGGAATCTTTTAGAACTTCTGTGAATTAAAATTATCATAACACTTTGCGCGAAACCTGAATCTATAGTATTTTATTAATTGTAATTAACCAAATTTAGGAAAATTAATCATGCTATATCACTTAGATTTTCACGTTGAATACCCCGACGACATGACACAGCAAGAACTCTTTACCATTTGGAGTGAAGAAGCAGATGCAGCACTACAAGCAAAGCAAGCAGGAATTGTTGTAGATTTGTGGAAATGTGTGGGAACTCGTCGAGTAATTGTTATTGTTGATGTTCCCACACCTGACACACTGGATCAAATTCTCTTAGATTTACCTATCATGAAAAAAATGGGTCAAAATGTACAAGTAGAAGTAACTCCTTTGAGAAGATATGAAGACTTTGCAGCAGATGTAAAATCTCGGTTAGAGAAAAAATAAACATAAAGCAAAGGTAAGCATTCAGTCGTCACCTATCAGCTTTCAGTAGTCAGATTTTGCAAGCGTTGAATAAAACCCACAATTTGCAAACATTCTGACTCCTGTACGGGCGTTCGCGAAGCGTGCTGGAAGCATCAGCATTCGGGCAACAAATTATCAATTTTCTGACCAGGTTATTTTCCGAATGCTTCGCCCCTACTTCTTATGAAATTTAGTATTTAATACTGGGAAAAATGAGGATGTCTATCATCTCACCAACAGCTAAACCTGAGATAGCAATAAATGTTAAAATCCAAAAAGAATAGGTTTTGCTAAATCCAGAAAAACGCATTTCTAAATCAGCTAACAACGTGGTTGCTAATGGGATAAGAAATATGCTGAATAAAATTGACCAAATTGCTATTAAAGCGATGGATGCACTGAGAACCAAGACGACAACTAAAGTTTGAGAACCAAAAACTAAAAGATTTTCTAACCAAGAATTACTTTTTCTGACTATAGCTATAGCGATCGCCGCCACAAAAGCTCCTACTAACCAAACAATCTGATGCGCTGCTAAATACCATCCTAGCAGATTGTAAGCCAGCCAAAGTAATACTAATGCAGTTACAGGAATCCTTTGGAAAAACAGCAAGTTCATATTTCCCGATCCTATAATTAGGGGTTGCTGAGAAAGTCTTTCCGTGAGGGCATAGGAGTCAGGAGTCAGGAGTCAGGAGTCAGGAGGAGATTTGAAAATTTCTTTGCCATCTCTTGAAATCCCAAAAAATGCACACTTTTTCCGGTATACCCTTCAAAACCCTTGCACTAATTTCTGTGTTTATCAGCCTCTAACCTTTGATATATCAAGGTTTTAGGTTTATTCAGCAAGCCCTAATTATTTTAACATCAATTTAATTGACCAAGAGATTATTTGTCTAATTCAAATAGACAATTTTTGACATTATTCCTCTATCCCCAGAATTATTTTAACACTCTCTCCCTACGGCTGCATTAATTTGTAATTTTTGTCAATTTCTTACCTTGGATATACATTCAGATATTTACAAGCAAACCTATCGACAGAGATAGCCAAGGTTTTATTTTGTTACACCTATAATTGAAATAAATAATCTAATTTTTCACAAATTGCTGAGAAAGCGTATTATATAGAGCAGGTAAATAATATGTATATTGAAGACATATTACAACATCAGGTAGATAAGGTAGCGTTAAATAAAACCTTTCATGGTTTAACACAAACCGAAAGTCAACCGGAATACGCGCAACAGGAAGGATTAAACATCTCCGATTTAGCAATAGCTTTAAGTCCACTCAGCTTTGTATTTATTTGGGCAATTTTTCTGTTTATTGTCCAAAAACTTCGTTCTCATGCAGACAATAAAATAGCTTTTAGTGTCAATGGTTTACATCAAGTTCCCTGTAAAAACTGTAAATTTTTCTCAAATAACCATTATTTGAAGTGTGCAGTGAGACCTGATATAGTTCTCACAGAAGAAGCTATGAATTGTTCTGAATACTGCCCCAAAAAAGGAAAATTTACACCAAACAAACTATTTAGATAGGGTGAAAAGTCTTTGACTTTTTCCGCAAACCCTACTTATTTCCTCCTGCCTCCTGCCTCCTAACTACTGACTCTTGTTATATTTTGCTATTAACTTCTTGACTTGAGCGGCCACAAGTGGATGGGGGTCTGTTTGCAAATGGGGTAGAATTTCTTGCAGCACTCGCTGGGAAACCACACTCAAGTATGAAATCACTGCTTCTCTGACAAAACCTGTAGGATGGCGCAAATTTGTCAAAATTTCCGTCGTTGTCAGTCGCACGTAAGCAGCTTGAGCAAAATGAAAACAGCAAGCTAAACACCAGTCAGAGAGCAAATTTCCCTGGTTGATAAGTTTACGGACAAGCTCAATAGAAATAATGGCATCACCATCCCTGGTGCGATGCACTTTTTGAAAGCACTTCGACTTACTTCGACACCGCCCTTCGACACCGCTCAGGACAGGCTCAGGACAGGCTCAGGACAGGCTCAGGACAGGCTCAGTACAAGTCGCTCAGTACAAGTCAAAACCTGTAAAGTTTTCGGATTTATATGGCTAACGCCACGCTACGCTATCAGCAAACCCTAAGTATTTAGGATAACAGTAACAGCAGTTACTAAATAGTAAAAGTCCTGAACAACTGAGTATTATTTTTCCCACTCAGCAGTCAGGACTATCATTTTGAAATAAATTTACAGTTTGGTGATTGGTGATTGGGGACTGGGGACTGGGGACACTTCGACAAGCTCAGTGCATCGCTGGGGACTGGGGACTGGGTTATTAACTTCTCTTTCCTCCCCTGCTTCCCCTGCCTCCCCTGCCTCCCCTGCCTCCTCTACACCTTACAATCCAGGAATGATTACTTCTTGGGTGAAATTAGCATCATCATATTTCGCCCTTCTTTCTTTGGCGCTTGCTGTACTTCACCAAACGGTTCTAAATCTGTAGCCATCCGTTTTAGCAAATCCTCTGCTAAGTCACTGTGTTGGATTTCTCGACCCCGGAACATCACAGTAGCTTTGACTTTATCACCATCTTTGAGGAAGCGTTCAGCTTGCTTGACGCGCACATTATAGTCGTGTTCTTCAATCTTATAGCGCATCTTTACTTCCTTCACGTCAGCCGTGTGCTGCTTCTTCCGGGCTTCCCGCGCCTTTTTCTCCTGCTCAAACTTATATTTCCCGTAGTCCATGATTCGACATACCGGCGGGTCGGCTTTGTCACTGAGTAGCACTAAGTCTAGTTCTTTTTCTTCTGCTAACTTTAGTGCTTCATGGGGCGGCATAATTCCTAATTGGCCGCCATCAGTGTCAATGACTCGAATTTTCGGGAAGCGAATGCGTTCGTTAATTTGGGGCAGATCGCGAGTTCTTTTTTTCTCAATCACAGGCATTATGATTTTTGGGAGCTTTTTTAGTTAAGGATTTGGCTTGGCTTTGGTTTACTTAGTTTTATTTGCTATGCCAATAAAGGCAAAATACGTAAATGACTCACAATGGAAAAATGAGTGCATATCTTTAGGTTAGCTAATTCAAACAACATTTGGTTAATCTGTTGTATTTGTTATTCTACTAACTTTGTTCAGATTTCCTACAATAGTTAATTTAAATTACAGTTTTCCAGGAAAGAGTTTGTGACTACTACGTTATTTTGGCAGCAGCGGCTAGGTAATCAAAGAGATTGGCTGTGGAGAGGTTGGCAAATTCGCTATACCTACATCCGGCCTACTTACAATTACCAAAATACCACACCTTTAATTTTACTACATGGTTTTGGTGCTTCCATTGGTCATTGGCGACATAATTTAGAAGTTTTAGGTACACATCATACGGTTTACGCTTTAGATATGCTGGGTTTTGGTGCTTCTGAAAAAGCTCCGGCTAATTACAGTGTCAAACTTTGGGTAGAACAGGTTTATGACTTTTGGCAGGCATTTATCCGTCAACCAGTTATATTAATAGGTAATTCTGTTGGTTCTTTAATCAGCTTAGTTGCGGCTGCTACCTATCCTGATATGGTAGCGGGTGTGGTGATGATGAGTTTACCTGATCCCACTTTGGAACAAGAAGCCCTTCCTGCTTTTTTACATCCAGTGGTTAGGGGTATGAAAAGTATGATTGCTTCGCCTTTACTGCTGAAACCTCTGTTTAATTTTGTGCGTAAACCAGAAGTATTAAAACGTTGGGCTGGTCTTGCCTATACAAACCCCGAAGCCATTACGGATGAATTGATAGATATTTTAGCAGGACCTCCACAGGACAGAGGCTCTACCCGTGCTTTTATTGCTTTGTTTAAATCTTCTATAGGTGCAGAATTTAGTCCTAGTGTCAAGGAAATATTACCAAACTTAACAATTCCTATGTTATTGATTTGGGGGCGAAAAGATAAATTTGTTCCCCCAAACTTGGCCAGTGAGTTTGCTAAATACAATGAAAAATTAGAAGTTTTGTATTTAGAAGATGTAGGTCACTGTCCCCATGATGAAGCACCGGAAAAGGTGAATGAGGTAATTTTAAATTGGATTAGGGAATGGGGAATGGGGAATAGGTGATAGTTGATAGTTGATAGGGAAAAATAAAATTGATTACCCAGTCACCAGTCACCAGTCACCAGTCACCAGTCACCAGTCACCAATCACCAGTCACCAGTCCCCAGTCACCAATCACCAATCACCAATTACCCAACTTTAACTTGCTCAGAGGTTACATTAGTAGCACCATTAACGGAACGAGCGACAGAAACCATTTTGTTGAGAATTTTCTGACTGGGAACTTCACCTTTTAATACCACGGTGCTACCTAGTTGAGCTACCCAGAGGCGATCGCAATTTGTAAGTTCTGAATCTTGATCAAAGGCTAATGCGACTCTTTTAGCTAAACCGCTTTGATCATATTCGCCATTTAATCCTATACGTTCTGGAGGGATTTTGTCAGCGGTAGCTGCTGCTTGTGGAGTTGGGTTTACTTTTGCGTTTTCTGGTTTTTCCATTCCAAACAGTCTTTTTAACCAACTCATAAACGATTTTCTCCTGGTAAAGTGGTTCTCACATATCAGTATAAAACTTTAAAAAGCTAGTAACATCTATCTCTGCTAAGATTTGCAGTAGTTTTAATCTCGTTTAATCTCGTTCCCAGTCTCAGACTGGGAATGCTGTCATTGAGTCTCTGACTCTGATTTAATAGAAGGCAGAGCCTTCTTACATTCATTCCCATACAGAGTATGGGAACGAGAAAGAATCACTTTTAAATCCTGGAAATCCTGATTTAGATAGGAGTCACAAGCGTATTAAAATAAGGGTTTAGACCGAAAATTTTATTTCGTAGTCAGTCTAAAGCAGCCCTGAGATATGGCTGATGTTACATTTATCTCTTTATACTCCCTAGCCTGTGTTGGCGAAGATGAAACATACTCTTTCTGTACTTGTTGAAGATGAAGCGGGGGTTTTGTCCCGTATTTCTAGTTTATTTGCCCGTCGTGGCTTTAATATAGAAAGCCTTGCTGTCGGTCCTGCTGAACAGGGTGGAGTTTCCCGAATTACGATGGTTGTACCTGGTGACGATCGCGTGATTGAACAACTCACAAAGCAGTTATATAAATTAGTTAATGTCCTGAAAGTACAGGATGTTACTGAGACACCTTGTGTAGAAAGGGAATTGATGCTTTTAAAGGTGAATGCTACCAGCAGCAACCGTTCTGAGGTGGTGGAACTGGCTCAGATTTTCCGCGCTAGGGTTGTGGATGTAGCGGAAGATTCTCTGACTTTGGAAGTGGTGGGAGATCCGGGGAAGATGGTGGCGATCGTCCAAGTGTTGCAAAAGTTTGGTTTAAGGGAAATTGCCCGCACGGGTAAGATTTCTTTAACTCGTGAATCTGGTGTTAATACTGAGCTACTGAAGTCTTTGGAAGCAAAGGTTTAGTTTTCAGCTATCAGTTATCAGTTATCAGTTGTCAGCTATCAGTTATCACGCGCCATCCTAAAAAAAGGCGATCGTCCATCCATATCATAATATTTAACTACAATAGAGGCGATCGAGTCTTTAACCCCTATTCCCAGTTTTATGACTCTTGCGAAACCTGCTGACATAGATATTACCCATCTTCCCGACCACACTGAGTTACCAGAGTCGGATGGAACATTTGTGAAAAATTTTCAAGAACATCCCCAAAGCATCTTACTAACAGACTCCATCAATAGCACCTTGCAAAAAATACATCCTGATGGACAATATGCGATCGGTCAAGACTGCGGTATTTATTGGCGTTTAACCGAACCACTGGAAAAAGGCGCGGAAGCACCAGATTGGTTTTATGTAGCTAATGTACCACCAATGTTAAACGGTAAATTCCGCCGTTCCTACGTATTGTGGCAGGAATATATAGCACCTTTGATAGTTTTAGAGTTTGTATCTGGGGATGGTGCAGAAGAAAGGGATAAAACACCGTTTAACGGTAAGTTCTGGGTATATGAACAAGCAATCAGAGTACCGTTTTATGGTATTTATGAAGTCCAGAAAGCCAGTGTCAAAGTGTATCATTTAGTGAATGGACGTTATGAATTATTACCAGCTAATGAAAGGGGGCATTATCCGATTTTACCGTTAGGTGTAGAGTTGGGGATTTGGGAAGGACAGTATAATAATATGCAAGCTCCCTGGTTACGTTGGTGGGATTTACAGGGTAATTTGTTGTTACATAGTGGGGAGAAGACGCAACAGTTAACATCTCAGTTGGAACAGGAACAGCAAAAAGCGGCACGTTTAGCGGAACGGTTGCGGGAGTTGGGGGTTAACCCGGATGAGGTTTGAATATACCTCACGCAAAGACGCAATTTTTAAATCCCCGATTTCTTTGAGAAGTTGGGGATATATGTGATATTATTCATCATTTTGCATTTGGCTTTCTCTAATTTTATTGTTGTTAGATTTTAGTGGTTTGGGAATATAATTCTAATTGCTGCATATCTGGTAAATTCAAATGAGTTTCTTCACTGTCAAATAGATGAGGGTCAACTAGAATAAAATCTTTTAAGACATTAACAGGTAATAATTCTGTACAGCCTAAAATATCTATAGAATAACCATCTCTGATCAAAATAGTAATAATTTCTTGCTGTTCTTGATGATTTTTAATTAAAGTTGCTTCTAAATCTATAATTTGTCCATTTTCTTGAATAATTTGTAAAAATTCTTGAGCATAAATTGTGGTATTTTGTTGGTTATTAAGAGTCTGTGTTAAACAATTTCCTGATAATCCTGTTGCATCTATTTCGGTAATTTTCCATTGTGATTGAGGATAGGTTTTAGCGAGATAATCTACTATCAAGAAAACGCGATTTTCTATTGTTTCTTCTGGGTTAATAACTAGAGTAAGTGCAGATTTTTCTGGTTTATTCATAGGGGTTTTGGTTGTTTACTACGAGTGGGAGTACCACCTGTTATATTAGCAAGCCAAAGATGTTGATGAGGGGGTGGTAAATGATCAGGACGGGGTGTACCATTAGGATATGTAGGACTGGTAAAGTCAATGTCTCGCACTGGTTGACCATTGGTATCAAATTCTCTAGCTTGATAAACTCTTTGATGGTATTGATCCCATCTTAATCTAGAATGCCCTCCTTGAGCTAAAGGATCGGCTATGGGTTCACCAAATCTTGGAGGTCTTTGACTTTGATAAACTGGTGTTCCATCCGCATATCGAGAATGGATTTTTTCTGACACTAATGACAGACTCCTGAAGGTAATTGATATTATTAATATTTCATATTTTGACCTAATTTGAATCAATCATAAAATATTGGCTACCAACTATATCTTTGGAAGTTGGGGATTTTGTGGTGTGTTAAGTTTACGTAATTTTTCTTAATTTATCTTCATTGATAGAAATACAAATGTAACATAAGTTAAGTAAATTCTACATACTATTGACTTATAATTGTGATTTAATTAAAGTAATGTTGTCAACACACAAGCTGAGTAACTAATACCTATCAAGGAGAGGGATTTTTACGTTCTATTGATGTTGCTGGTAGTCAGCTACATTATACTGTACGTTCAGTGGGAGAGTCTTTAGGCTATAATTTTGCACCTTGGGAAGCGGTTAATTTGGCTAAAGATATAGTTTACTAAGATATGAGGTACACATTTACCAGAGAAACCATACAGCTTATAAATTAGATATGCTCAACGTTAAATAACTTTTTATTAGTTAAATAAAATTAACTAGCATTATGCGAAATTTTGTGTATAATGCTACTTATAAAAGCCTTTATCAATTAAATTCAGTAATCAAAATGACTCGGCAAAATCCCAGACAGGCACTAAATAAGGCATTTATTAGAGCAGGAGCAATTAAAAATGAATTTGAAAAATTTAAAGTTAATTTGTTAAATTTAATTCAACAAATAGATGATAATGAGACGGAGGAGTTTCATAAAAATATTGTTGCTGATTTTTTGAAAAACACCTATTACAGTCCAGATTTTTTTATAAATACTAAAAAATCTAATGACTTTGTAATTTATAACGGTAAAGACACTAAAAGCAGTGTAGGTGTAATTATCGAAGCGAAAAAACCAAATAACACCAGTGAAATGCTCAAGGTTGATAATTTGAATACCAAAGCATTACAGCAGTTGGTTTTTTATTTTTTAGAAGAAAGAATTACTAATAAAAATTTAGAAATAAAATATTTGATTGCAACTAACATCTATGAATGGTTTATTTTTGATGCAGAAGTTTTTGAAAAAGCGTTTGCTAAAAGGTTAGAAAAGCAATTTATTGATTTTAAAGAAAATCGCTTATCAGGTTCTACAACTGATTTCTTTTATAAACAAATTGCTCAACCTGCTATAGATCAGGTAAAAAATGACTTAGGTTTTACCTATTTTGATCTGAGAGATTATGAACCATATTTAACTATAGCAGATCAGCAAAATGACAAAGAGTTAATTGCTTTATTTAAGCTATTTTCACCACAGCATTTATTAAAGTTACCATTTGCTAATGATAGCAACAGCTTGAATAAAAACTTTTATCATGAATTATTGCATATTATTGGTTTAACTGAAGTTAAGGAAGGTAGTAAAAAGTTAATTCAACGTAAACCGATAAAAGAACGTGAACAAGGTTCATTGATTGAAAATACCATAACTCGGTTACGGGAATTACGAAAAATTTACAGGTTAGAAAATTCTGAACAATTTGGAGAAAATCAGGAAGAAATTCTTGTTAATGTCAGTATAGAATTAGCTATTACTTGGATTAATAGGATTCTGTTTTTAAAATTATTAGAAGCTCAATTAATCAGGTATCATCAAGGTGATAAATCCTTTGCTTTTTTGAATTGGGCAAAAATTCCAGACTTTGGTAGTCTTAATCGTTTATTTTTCGGTGTTTTATCTCATAAACCAGATGATAGAGATGAACATATAAAAAATATTGTTGCTAATATTCCTTATTTGAATAGTTCACTGTTTGAACTATCAGACCTTGAACATCAAACTCTTGTCATTAGTAATTTACTAAATGATGAAAAACTATCTATATTTTCTACTACGGTCTTAAAAGATAACAATGGTAATAAACGCACAGGAAAATTAACAGCTTTAGAGTATATTTTTCAATTTCTGGATGCTTATAATTTTAGTAGTGAAGGTGCAGAAGAAATCCAGGAAGAAAATAAAACCCTAATTAATGCTTCTGTTTTGGGGTTGATTTTTGAGAAAATTAATGGTTATAAAGATGGTTCTTTCTTTACTCCTGGTTTCATTACTATGTATATGTGTCGGGAGACGATTCGCAGAGCAGTTATCCAGAAATTTAATGAAGTTAAGGGTTGGGATTGTCAAAATATTAATGAATTATATGATAAGATTGACAATAAAAAAGAAGCCAATGATATTATTAATAGTCTAAAAATTTGTGATCCAGCAGTTGGTTCAGGACATTTTTTAGTTTCTGCTTTGAATGAGATTATTGCTATTAAAAGTGAACTGAAGATTTTATTAGATAGGGAAGGTAAAACATTAAGAGATTATCATATAGAAGTTGTTAATGATGAATTAATTATCACTGACGATGATGGTCAGACATTTGCATATAATCCCAAAAATAAAGAAAGTCAACGTATCCAGGAAACGATTTTTCATGAAAAGCAAATAATTATTGAAAATTGTTTATTTGGTGTGGATATCAATCCTAATTCTGTGAAAATTTGTTGTTTACGGTTATGGATTGAGCTTTTAAAGAATGCTTATTATACAGCTAAAAGTAATTATCGAGAATTGGAAACGTTACCCAATATTGATATTAATATAAAAGTAGGAAATTCTTTAGTTAGTCGTTTTTCATTAGACGATGATTTACGACCTATTTTAAGAAAAAGTGCATGGAATATTGAAGGTTATAGAAATGCAATCATAACTTATCGTCATCCTGAAAATAAAGATCAAAAACTAGAAATAGAGAAGTTAATTAAAGATATTAAAAATAACATACGTACAGAAATTAGTAGCAATGATCCTAATATACAAAAGCGAAATCAGAAAATAGCAGAACTGCGTCACCTACGGGATCAAACCTCATTATTTGAAGAAAGTAAAGCGGAGCAAAAAAGCCGTCACAAAAAGCAGGAAAAGTTAGAAGCAGAAATTAATGAACTCAATAATGAGATTGAAGATAAAAAGAGTGGCAAGATTTATCAAGATGCCTTTGAATGGCGGTTTGAATTTCCTGAAGTTTTGAATAATGAAGGTGATTTTCTTGGTTTTGATGTAGTAATTGGTAATCCTCCCTATGGGTTATTTAATAAGAAGCAAAATCAAAAAATTTCTTTAACTACCGAAAGTCAAATTTTAGAATTAATTAAAAAAGAATATCCACAAGCTAAGGGTGGTGTAATCAATGCTTATAAGGTATTTTATTGTTTAGGTATTAAATTGGCGAAATCAAGAGGTTTAATATCTATGATTATTCCGTTGGGAATACTCAATGAAACAAGTTCTGAAAGTACAAGAAAATATTTATTACTAGAAAATTCAATTATATTAATTGATGCTTTTCCAGAAAGAGATAATTCAAAAATGAGAGTGTTTGAAGATGTAAAAATGTCAACAACTATCATCATCACTCAAAAAGGATTAATGACACAATCATTTAGTATGGGGATATCTTATGAAAAAAATATTGAATTAATGAATAGAAAAATTTTAAGACTTGAACAAGTCAGTCAACTAGATGACAATTTACAAATACCATTATTAGATTCTATTTCATTTGATTTGTTATGTAAATGTTGTGGAAATTCACAGGTAATTAAATTAGGTAATATATCATCTTGTCTGACTGGTGAAGTTGATATGACATTGGCTAAAACAGCAATTACAAACAATTCTCATGATCAAATATTAGTTAAAGGAGTTCAAATTGATAGATACATACTTAAACATAGTAACTCAGAAATCAGCCAAGGAATGATCCAATACTTAAATATAGTTAATTTTAGAGAATTATATAATGGAGAAAAGCTAATTCATGCACAACAAACCAGAATTATTCTTCAGGGTTTAACGGGGATTAATGAACGTAGAAGATTAAAATGTACAATTGTAGAAGGTGGAATATATTTAGCTAATTCTTGTAATTATATTGTGTGTAATGATAATTCTAGGAGGATATTTTTATTAGGTATTCTCAATTCTAGTTTAATGAATTGGATATTTAAAGCTAGAAGTACAAGTAGTAATGTTAATGGTTATGAAGTGGATAATTTACCAATTATTTTTCCTGAAGAACCTTATTTTCTTAATAAAATACTTGAAAAAGTTAACGGAATTATTGCTATTAAGCAAGCTAATCTTAATGCAGATACTAGAGCATTAGAACAAGAAATAGATCAGCTAGTTTATCAACTTTACGGATTAACGGAAGAGGAAATCAAAATTGTGGAGTCAAACCAGCATTAGACAAAGACTCAGATCGCTGGCTATTATTGCAATGGTGCAGTGAAGGAATTGTATCATTGACACTCACCGATCTAAAGGTGCGGGGATTCTTGGTTCAACGAGATTAGGATTACGTCTAATTAAACCCCTAACAATAGTATTATCAAAATTTTCATCAGCTAAAAACTTTAACATACTTCCTGATTTGCTTGACGAGAAATTAATCTATTTCGCAAATCTTGAGCATTAAAACGAGCCTCATTTATTTGCCGAACTTCTTGTTTTTGCTGATGTCTTTGTTGTAAATAACTATCAACTTCCTCTTGATGATTTAGATAAAAAGCATATATCTAAAAATTTCTCTTCTTCCTCTCTTCCTTCGTTTCTTCGTGTCTTCGTGGTTCATTTAATCCTGTAAATCCTTAAATCCTGGACATCCTGATTCAGACAAAAAAAGATCCCCGACTTCTTTTATAAATCATACCAATCAAAAATAGATCATAGTGAGAAGTCGGGGATCTAAAAACACAAACTAACCCAACTTAATAGTTTTCGTAATCACCGATAAACTTTCCTCAAACAAAGCCTCACGCCCCCAACGTTGCACCTGCTGACTTAACAAAAACTCCGGCTTTTGTTCAGCAAGAGAACTAACTTGTTGAAATAAACCAGCAGATTGAGCGCCACCTTGAGTTTCCATCCGCATACAACCGCCGGTTTCAGAACAAATTACCGTACCACAATTAGCTTGAGTATTAGTAGAACTCAAACGCAAAGCAATCAAATCACCAACAATTTCCCCAATATCAGCAACAGGAACACCTGCTAACTCTGCATTAATTTGTCTTTGATCTTTCGACACAAAAACAATATTGGTAATATCATAATCACCAAATTCTTTGCTGTAAGAAACAGGTTGCCATTCCAAGCGACTCGCTAACCAGCCTAAAAATAATAAAGCTTGGGCGGCATTGCCTTTTTCATAATCAATATTTACCCGATCAATTTCTCTCAAAGCTGCACGACGTTGGGGAGCATCATAAGCTTCTGCTGTTAATTCTTGCCATGCAGATAAACGTCGCCAATTTAAATCAGCTAAAGGAACTCCTGTATCTGCCAAATCTTGTAAAGTTAATAAATCACTTTCAGGAGCATTAAAATTACAAGAATCAACAATTACATTATTACAAACTGCTGCCAATCTCTTAAACAAAGGATTTTGAGAATCAGGAGTAGCTTTCCACCATAAAAACTTAGGCAAACCACCAATTAACAAAGCGGGAATCATGCCCCCAATACGTTCCAAAGCCGCAGCAGTACCAGTTAAGGTAATGTATTCACAACAAATTAAAGTGCTGGAAGTTTGCTTTTGAATAGGACAATAGGCAGAAACCTGCGCCTTTACACCCTCATCTTCCCCCGCAATGGGACATAAAGCAATGATCCGGCAAGGGTTACGCAAAGCAATTTCATCAGCAATAGTGGGACTGGTGGGACTGTAAGTATAGCCCATCGCCGCACCATGACTATCACCATGTTCCCCACTGTGCTGAAGTTTAAAATATTCTTCCCGTAAAACCTTGATCGTTTCCGGTGTGGGAATACCGCTTTCTGGAAGTCCGTGTTTTTTCTGTAGTTCCCGCAGTGAAGTTTGGGTTTGGGGTCCCAAAATCCCATCAATAGGACCGTTATAAACACCAATAGCGGCTAACAAATACTGGGTTTCTTCTGGTTCATAAACCACTAGAGTAAATGTTGCAGCACGGGTAGCAGCAGGTAAACCGCCTTCTTCTCCTTGAATACCATAACTTTGCCAAATTTGACTGAGTTCGTTTTCAATATCAGTCAAACACACATCTTTAGGGGCTTGGAGAGAATAAATTGTAGAAGCTTCAGTTACCATAATTTTGGATTTTGGATTAATAATTGGGCATGGGGCATGGGGCATGGGGCATGGGGCATGGGGCATTGGGAAAAACTCTTACCCAGTCACCAGTCACCAGTCACCAGTCCCCAGTCACCCCTTAAAGTCTGCGCCAACGGCGGCCGTCTTGGTTGATTAATAATTCAGCTTCTGCTGGTTCCCAAGTACCCGCTTCATACTGAGGAACAGTAGCGGGATCTGCGGGTAAGTCCCAAACAGAGAGCGCAGGTGTAACTACACGCCAAGCAGCTTCTACTTCGTCAGACCGGGTAAACAATGTTTGGTCGCCCATCATACAATCTAAAAACAGGCGATCATACGCATCAGATGTAGCTTCAATCCCAAATGAACCATAAGTAAAGTCCATATCCACGGAACGGGTGCGGAAGTCTCCACCGGGCATTTTCACATCAAAACGGAGCGAAATACCTTCATTTGGTTGTATCCGCATTGTCAAAATATTGGCGTTTGCTTGTAATGCGGCTGATGGGAACATTCTGGAAGGTACTTCCCGGAAATGGATGGAAATTTCACTGACTTTTTTCGGCATCCGTTTCCCTGTCCGCAGATAGAAAGGTACACCTTGCCAACGCCAGTTATCCACCACAAATTTCATTGCTACATAAGTGGGTGTGGTGGAATTAGGATCAACTCCCGGTTCTTCTCGATATCCAGGGACTTTTTCTCCTTTCATCCAACCGGCGCTATATTGTCCGCGAATGGCAGAACGGGACAGGTTATTGACATCTGCTAAACGAGTGGCTTGTAATACTTTCACCTTTTCTGTACGGATACTGTCAGCATCCATTGAGTTAGGTGCTTCCATTGCGGTTAAACAATACAACTGCATGAGGTGGTTTTGCAGCATATCCCGTAGCGCACCGGCACTTTCATAATATCCCGCCCGGTCTTCTACACCTACGGTTTCAGCAACGGTGATTTGTACGTGATCCACAAATTGCCGATTCCATAATGGTTCAAAAATGGCATTGGCAAAACGGAACACTAACAGGTTTTGTACTGTTTCCTTACCTAAGTAGTGGTCAATGCGGTAAACTTGGTTTTCTTTACAAACCTTCTGCACTACTTGGTTGAGACTTTGCGCTGATGCTAAATCACGCCCAAAGGGTTTTTCAATAACGAGACGGTTTTTGTAGGGATCGTCTAACATTCCCGCTGAACCTAGCTGTTTAATAGCTTCGGGGAAGAAGTTGGGCGCAACGGAAAGGTAAAACATCCGATTTCCCCGTGTTCCCCGTTGGGGGTCGAGTTCAGCGAGGAAGTTTTTCAGTTTTTGGTAACTTTCGGGGTTGTCAATATCACCGGAACAGTAAAATAAACCCTTAGAAAAGTCTTGCCAGAGTTCTCCCAGTTCAACTTTGCTGTGAGCTTCCCGCATTCCTTTTTCCATCTGTTCCCGGAAGTAGTCATGGGTCCAGTCACGACGGGCAACACCAACAATGGTAGTTTCTGGGGGAATGCGTCTTTCCCGACGGAGTTTAAATAATGCAGGTACGAGTTTACGCCAGGTTAAATCCCCTGACGCGCCAAAGATAACAATAATTTGGGGTTCCGCCATCCCTTGTTGTTGGAGACCAACCCGCAAGGGATTTTCTAACAGACTGACCATAAGGATTTTAGATTTTAGATTTTGGATTTTAGGTTGGTGACTGGTGATTGGTAATTGGTGATTGGTGATTGGGGGATTAGTGATTGGTAATTGGTGATTGGGGGATTAGTGATTGGTAATTGGTGATTGGGGGATTCATGATTGGTGATTGCGTTATCAACCTCCCCATCTCCCCAGTCACCAGTCACCAGTCCCCAGTCACCAGTCACCAGTCCCCAGTCCCCAGTCACCAGTCACCAGTCCCCAGTCCCCAATCCCCTATACTGGTGACAATACCTTGAGTTTCTCTTCTAAAGAGTTCATTAGGGACTGGAAGGGCTGAACAAACTTGTCAATACCCTCTACAAGTAGTTCTGACATCACTGCTTCAATATTGATGTTGATGTCAGGATCTTTTAAGCTTTGGATGAGGTTATGAGCTTCTGCAACTCCTGTTTCTAAACTGTCGCTCACATGACAATGATCAGCACAGGCTTTAATAGTCCCAGGTGGTAGAGTGTTTACTGTGTCATGTCCGATTAATTCGTTAACATACATGACATCGCTGTAACTGGGGTCTTTGGTGCTGGTACTTGCCCAAAGGAGACGTTGCACTTTTGCCCCTTTAGCGGCTAATGCTTGCCACCTATCACTGGCAATTATATTTTGATATTCTTGATAGGCGATTTTTGCATTAGCGATCGCAATTTTTCCTCTGACTGCCCTCAATCTTGCTTCGTGGTTAATATCATCAACGCCTTTCTGCAATTTAGCATCAATCTTAGCATCAATGTTGGTATCAATCCGACTCAAGAAAAAGCTGGCTACTGAAGCAATTTTACTAATGTCCTGACCTTCATTTACCCGTTTTTCTAAACCCCGAATATAAGCCCAAGCTGCATTTACATAGCTTTCTACTGCAAATAACAGGGTAATGTTAACGTTAATTCCTGCGGCTATTGTCGCCTTTACAGCAGGTAAACCAGCATCAGTTCCCGGAATTTTAATCATCACATTTTCCCGCCCAATTTCTTGGCAATAGCGACGGGCTTCATCTATTGTAGCTTGGGTATCATGGGCGATGGTGGGAGGAACTTCAATACTCACATAACCATCCAGTCCCTTGGTCGCATCATACACAGGGCGCAGAATATCACAAGCATTGCGGATATCTGCAAAAACCAGAGATTCATAAATTTTGTATGTGGGTAAACCAGCACGCATCCCCGCTTCAATGTCAGCATCATAAATGGCATTACCAGTAATTGCTTTTTCAAAAATGGCTGGGTTGGAGGTAATACCAGAGATTCCTTGATTTTCTACCAGGTTTTGCAGTTCCCCAGATTGAATAATGTCACGGCTTAAATTATCCATCCAGATACTTTGACCGTGGTTTTTAATCTCTAATAAATGATTGGTTGCCATAACTATTTTTTAACTCCTATTAACATTGTTTTTTGTGAAGTTGAGAAGTTTACTTATCCTAATTTCTTGATGGAGAAGCGCCAATTTATATGAATGAACCGCAAAGTACGCAAAGTACACGAAGGAAGAGGGAAGAAAAGAGGGAGAAAAGAATTTATCAATCAAATAATTCGGCGTTTCTTGACCAGGAAATGGTTTAATTGAGTGTATTTTTTACTTCACATACAAACATTGCTAGTCCTGCATTCCAATCCCAATGTGCCAATGTTTAGCTTCGATTACTGGCCATACTAAATGCTTTTACTGGATTTTGGCTACTGACCTTTTTGAATAAATGACTCGACTTTAGCTACATCCTGTTGACTACCAATAATTAATGGTGTGCGTTGGTGCAGTTGTTTGGGGACTACATCCAAAATATCCTCTGTTCCAGTGGTAGCAAGCCCTCCAGCTTGTTCTATCAAATATGCCAAGGGTGCAGTTTCATAAAGTAGTCGTAACTTACCTTCTGGTTTTTGTAATGTACCCGGATAGAGAAATACACCACCTTGTACTAAAATTCGGTGAATATCGCTGACCATCGCCCCACTATAACGGGCAGTATAACCTTCTGTCTTATGCACATAACGAATATACTCTCTAAATGATTCTTCCCACTGCCAGAAATTTCCTTCATTAACACTATAAACAGCACCATGTTCAGGAATTTTCACGTTTTCTTCTGTGAGAATAAATTCTCCTAAACTGGGATCAAGGGTAAAGAAATGTACACCTTTACCAATACTGTAAACCAGCATGGTACTTGGTCCATAAAGAATATAACCTGCTGCTAGTTGTTTCCGTCCATGATTTAATAAGTCTTTAGCTTCACCATCTAAGTCTGTTCCTTCTTGTTGACGGATGGAAAAAATTGAACCTAAACTGAGGTTAATATCTGTGTTAGATGAACCATCAATGGGATCATATAATAGGGTATAACGTCCAATAGGGCAGTTTTCGGGGATGTAATAGGGTTTTTCCATTTCTTCCGAAGCCAAGCGACAAACTAAGCCACTTTGCTTAAATACGGAAATAAACACTTCATTAGCATAGACATCCATTTTTTTCACAGATTCACCTTGGACATTCACTTCCCCTGTGAAACCCAGAACATCTTCCATTAAACCTGCACGGGTAAACCGTCGTGCAATCAGTTTACCAGCTAAGGCGATGCGATTCATTAACGCACTCAAATCCTGTGCTTCTGGTCCAAAACTCTGGAGTTGTTGGAGGACATGACGGGATAAGGTTGTACAATCTCGGTCTAAGGCTTTATCACTGGATAAATCTAACGTTTCTGCTACTTGAGTCATTTTGGTTACTTCCTGGGATTTTGCCTATAGCGGTTTTTAGCCACTACTTCTATCTTAGAAAGGTATTCTGACCTCTTGAAAATGATTTTAGATAAACTAAAGAATTGATATTCTCGTTCCTATACTCTGTATGGGGATCAATTATGGAAGGCTATGTGTTCAATGAAGATAGAGGGAGAACCTCGATAATGGCATTCCCAGTCTGAGACTGGGAACGAGATAACCCACAAATCCAAATTTTTCAAGTTTCTGCTACTACTGGTATGGGTTGGGATGAGTGGTATGGGTGGTTAAGTAAAAATGTGAATAATTCAGTTGATTTGATGTCTGTGTAAATTCAGGAAAAAATACCTAACTATTTACAAAATTAAGTATTTTTTCTTATTTACTTTTTAAGTAAAAGTGCTATATTAAATTTTGCACTGTTTGGACAAACTGATACACAAACAAAAGCTGAGAAATTCAGCAAAAAAGTTTCAGAATATGCAACTTCAAAAGAGGTGATATCTTCTTTGAGCAAGGAAATTGGTGAACCTAAAGAAACTGAAACTGAAGAAGAGTTTATAGAAAGAGCAAGTAATTTACTTAGAAACTTGTTAAAGAAAAAATTTAATGTTTAGCTATAGAATAGCATTTTAAAAGTTTTAACCAAGTTCTCTGAGACTGAAAGCGATCGCCCAAAGCTTCCTGTCTAAATGTTTTGTGACGATATTAGATCCCCGACTTCTTTTTTTATCTTGTCAGTAAATGATAAATTAATTGGAGAAGTCTGGGATCTGGGCGTGATTTTAGGTTACAATAGAAGCAGTAATTTTAATAAATAAAGTTATGGGAATTAAAGAAGTATTACTACCACTTCGTGAGGAAATATTACAAATTGCTAATAAATATGGTGCTTATAATTTACGGATTTTTGGTTCAGTTGCTAGAGGTGAAGCAACACCAGATAGTGATGTAGATTTGTTAGTGGAACTAGAACCACATTGTAGTTTATTTGATTATATCGCCTTAACTCAAGATTTGGCAGTATTGCTAGGACGTAAAGTAGATATTGCTGAACCTGAAAATTTACATGATTTAATTAGAGATAAAGTATTAAGTGAGGCTGTACCATTATGAAATATGAACGTTTATATTTAAGTAATATTAAAGAATGTATTGAACGGATACAAGAATATACTCAAGGTGGCAAGGAAGAATTTATGCAAACCAAGATGATTCAAGATGCTGTAATTCGCAATTTTGAAATCATTGGCGAAGCTACAAAAAGATTATCACCTGAATTAAGAAGTCAATATTCTGATATTCCTTGGCAACAAATGGCAGGTTTACGAGATGTATTAATTCATGATTATTTAAAGGTGAATTTGAATTTGGTTTGGCAAATTATTGAGCAAAATTTATCTGATTTAAAATTACAAGTTACACAGATATTACAAAATTTAGGTAATGCTCGTTAAATGTCTTCAATAAAGATAGAGGCAGAGCCTCTATAAGACCATTCCCAGTCTGAGACTGGGAACGAGACAACAAAACAACCTAAAATAGAAATAAGAGTATTCAGATAAAATAACATCCTGAAAATCCTTTAATCCTGGAAATCCTGATTCAGACAGTTTCTACGGTAAATAATCTGCGTTAAGAACATCCGTAACAGAAAAAGGAGGGTTTTCAGGAAATAAATTAGGAGATAATTGATATCTTTTCAGGATATATTGCCTAGCTTTTTGATAACATTCTTCAAAAATATCATCCAGCATATTTCTTAAACTCGGACTATCTTCCAGAGTTAATTCTATTTGTAATCTTTGTTCCGCAACTGTATTACGCCATCCTCTAGCATTATTTTCTTTTTCTAACTGCCAATATTCCAGTTTTAATATATGCTCAATTAAAGTTATTAAACGACTTTTCAATTCTTTTTTCTCGCTTCTACCCATGCTGTTGATTTCTTCTATCAAATTTTTAATATCTAATTCATCAAATTTATTGTTTTCTAATAAATTGGCTGTTGTTTGTAGCCAAAGATAGAAATCCTGTTCGTACAATTTTTTTGAGTCTATTTCTATTTTTAATTTTTCCATAGTTTAGTTGCTATTTAAATCTAGATTTTCTGTTATTATACCACAGTTAGCAAAGCTGCCTCTACAATCATTAAAAAACTATAGTGATCCGATTTGATTCATGAATTTTTCGTGGAGGCAGGGAACATGGAACAGGGAACAGGAAAGAAGGCTTTCCGTGTGTACTGAGTTCTGTATGGCTACGCCACGCAAGCTATCAAAAATCAAATAGGAGTCCTATACTAACATGAAGCGAATTATCCTCTACAGTAAACCCGGTTGCCATCTCTGTGAAGGTTTACAAGAAAAACTAGAACAGATAACGAGTATTGCTTTTGATTTGGAAATACGTGATATTACAACTCGTGAAGACTGGTTTAATGCTTATCAGTATGAAATTCCAGTTTTATTTTTATCGAACCACAGAGACACAGAGAACGCAGAGGAGTTACAACCTATACCTCGTCCTTCTCCTCGCGCAAATGTTCGGCAGTTGGAACAATTGCTTTTAAAATATATTCCCAATACAGAAAATAATCATGCAGAATAGGCGCAAGGTTAGCTTGTGGCGAGGTGCGATATATGAATTTACGGGAATTATTGGCGGTTGTTGATGGTTTAGAATGTCCTCAGTCCGCTGATGTGGAAGTTCAGGGGATCAAAACTAACTCCCATGCTTGCGGTGTGGGAGATTTGTTTATCGGAATGCCAGGAACTAGAGTAGATGGGGGTGAGTTTTGGCAAAGTGCTTTAGCTGCTGGTGCTGTTGCTGCTATTATCTCTCCAGATGCGATCGCCAAATATCCACCTAAACAATCGGAAATGGTGATCAGTGCCAGTAATATGAATAAGGTCTGCGCGGAAATTTCCGCGGCTTTTTATGGTTATCCTGGACAAAAGCTCAAAATGGTGGGCGTTACCGGCACGAACGGTAAAACCACAACTACCCACCTGATTGAATATTTTCTCACAAAAGCCAATTTGGCGACGGCTTTGTTAGGAACTCTTTACACTCGTTGGCCTGGTTTTTCCCAAACTGCGGCTTTTACTACTCCTTTTGCGGTAGACTTACAACACAATCTAGCTCAAGCGGTTGATGCTGGGTGTGAGTTCGGGGTAATGGAAGTCAGTTCCCATGCTTTAGCGCAGGATCGGGTTTTTGGATGTGCTTTTGAGGTAGCTGTATTTAGCAATCTCACCCAAGATCATCTTGACTATCACAAGGATATGGAGGATTATTTTGGGGCGAAGGCTTTGTTATTTACTCCTGATTATCTCCAAGGTAGAGCTATTATTAATGCTGATGATGAATATGGTAAACGTTTAATTGTTAGTTTAGGAAAAGAACGAGTTTGGACTTACAGCGTTAATGATCATACTGCTGATTTGTGGATGAGTGGTTTAAATTATCAGCCAACAGGTGTGAGCGGAATTTTACATACTCCTAAAGGTGATGTCGCTTTTAGTTCTCCTTTGGTGGGACAATATAATTTAGAAAATCTTTTGGCGGCTGTGGGTGCGGTTTTACATCTAGGTTTAGATTTACAGGTAGTGGCAAAATCTATACCTGATTTCCCTGGAGTGCCAGGAAGAATGGAACGGGTGCAAATTAGCGATCATCAAGATATTAGCGTAATTGTGGATTATGCCCACACTCCTGATAGTTTAGAGAATTTACTGAAAGCTGCTCGTCCATTTATACCGGGAAGAATGATTTGTGTGTTTGGTTGTGGAGGAGATAGAGACAGGACAAAACGCCCGAAAATGGGGAAAATTGCCGCAGAATTAGCGGATATTGCGGTGGTAACGTCAGATAATCCCCGCACAGAAAACCCTGATAAGATTTTAGAGGATATTTTGGCTGGTATTCCTGATGTTGTGCAAGCGGTGGTAATTGGCGATCGCGCTACTGCCATCCGTACTGCTATTTTGGAAGCTCAACCCGGTGATGGTGTATTATTGGCAGGTAAAGGCCACGAAGATTATCAAATTTTGGGTACGGAAAAAATTCACTTTGATGATCGAGAACAAGCACGGGAAGCTTTACAGGAAAGAGGTGACAGGTGACAGATGACAGGTGACAGGTGACAGCAAAGAGACAGGGAAGCAGGGAGGAAAGGGAAGTTCATAACCCAGTCCCCAGTCCCCAGTCCCCAGTCCCCAGTCCCCAGTCCCCAGTCCCCAGTCACCAGTCCCCAGTCCCCAGTCACCAGTCACCAGTCCCCAGTCCCCAGTCACCAGTCACCAGTCCCCAGTCCCCAGTCCCCAGTCACCAATCACCCAAAATCAGCTAGATTAACTTGTAGGTTAAAATAGGGGCAAATATGCCAAGAACACAGAAAAACGATAACTTTGTTGACAAGTCTTTTACCGTTATGGCAGATATTATTCTCAAAATACTGCCAACTAACAAGAAAGCTAAGGAAGCTTTTGTTTATTACCGTGATGGTATGTCAGCCCAAGCTGAAGGCGAATATGCTGAAGCTTTAGAATATTATGAAGAAGCTTTATCTTTAGAAGAAGATTCTAACGACAAGAGTTTTATCCTTTATAATATGGGTTTAATTTATGCTAGTAATGGCGATCATGAAAAAGCTTTAGAATTTTATCATCAAGCGATTGAATTAAACCCCCGTCTACCCCAAGCTTTAAATAACATCGCTGTAATTTATCACTACAAAGGCGAAAAAGCCAAAGAAGAGGGTGATAATGATGCTGGTGAAGCGTTGTTTGATCAGGCTGCGGATTATTGGATTAGAGCGATTCGTTTAGCTCCCAATAACTATATTGAAGCACAAAACTGGTTAAAAACTACCGGGCGATCGCAAATTGACGTATTCTTTTAATTTGGTGATGGGTGATTGGTGATGGGTGACTGGTGACTGGTGACTGGTGACTGGTGACTGGTGACTGGTGACTGGTGACTGGTGACTGGTGACTGGTGACTGGTGACTGGTGACTGGTGACTGGTGACTGGGGACTGGTGACTGGTGACTGGTGACTGGTGACTGGGGACTGGTGACTGGTGACTGGTGACTGGTGACTGGTGACTGGTGACTGGTGACTGGTGACTGGTGACTGGTGACTGGTGACTGGGTAAAAACTAAATTCTTACTATATATTCCCAATTCCCCATTCCCAATTCCCAATTCCCAATTCCCTATTCCCTATTCCCAATTCCCAATTCCCAATTCCCAATTCCCAATTCCCAATTCCCAATTCCCAATTCCCTAAAAATGATAGATCGTGAACAAGTCCATAAAGTTGCTAACCTCGCTCGGTTAGAATTAACACCAGAAGAGGAAGAAAAATTTACTACTCAACTTGGTAGTATTTTAGAATATATCGAGCAACTGAGCGAGCTTGATGTTGCTGATGTACCTCCCACAACCAGAGCGATTGATGTTAGCAATATAACAAGAGAGGATATATTAAAACCCTATACTAACAGAGAGGGTATTCTTAACAGCGCACCTGAACAGGAAGGTGATTTTTTCAAAGTTCCTAAAATCCTCAATGCTGAATAAATAACAATTAACAATTGATAATTGATAATTGACAATTGTTTAATTCAAGGTTTCAACCCTCCCCTTTCAAGGGGATAAAACCCAAAAAAATCCGCTTTTTCAATATTCTTCCTCATTGTCAATTGTTCATTGTTAATTGTCGATTATTGAAAAACTACCAAAATTAAACAAATTTTAGGAAGTTTCAGGGGAATTAAGCTGTTGTGCATTTAATTTGTATAAGTGGAACAGGCATCTTGCCTGTTAAACAAGAGTTTAAAATATTAGTCCTATACAATTTAGCTGTGTAACAGCTTATCTTACCCTGGTTTTTTGTTGAGTCTTGATTTTACGATACTAAAAAAAAACCTGCTTTTGCAGGTAAACACACAACGAAACTAAAAATTCTAAAAAATTAACACCAATTAACATGAATAAACATTAATAAACATCAAAAAAAGGAAATAATTCACCGGTAATAAGCTTGTTCTGCTTCTAATTGACGAATAAGTTGCTCATCACCTTTTAATCTTGCCATTTCTAGACGATGTTCAACATTTTTTTTCAGGTTTTGTCTATGTGCTTCATCAGCTTTTTTAACTGCTTGTATTCGATTAATATTTATCGCCATAATTTTGACCTTGATATTTTTGATGATGTCATGTTTTTATAAAATACCAGATTTTTTGTAATTATCGTTACAGACAATTTTTAATAATTGTAAATTTTCAATGAGGTAATGAATGAAAAATTTTGAATTTATATGAATCAAGCAAAAATTTTGACCTTATTAAGTGACTTTGGATATGATGATGTATATGTCGGAGTAATGAAAGGTATAATTTGCCAAATTAATCCAAATCTGACCTTAATAGATTTAAATCATCAAATTCCACCGCAAAACATCGCCGCAGCTAGATTTTCCTTGATGAATGCTTATCCTTATTTTCCCCAGGGTACGGTACATTTAGCAGTAGTAGATCCGGGGGTGGGTAGTCAAAGGAGAGCGATCGCTCTAAAATTAGATCAAGGTTATCTTGTCGGACCAGATAACGGCATTTTTAGCGGTATAATTGCTGAAAATAAAGTAATAACAGCAGTAGAGTTAACAAACTCTCAATATTGGCGAATATCTCAACCTAGCAGCACCTTTCACGGTAGAGATATTTTCGCACCTGTCGCAGCACATTTAGCAAGTGGTGTATCTGTGCAAAACTTAGGCAGAGAAATCAATCCTGAAACTTTGGTAAAATTAGATATTGGCGAATGTCGAGAAATTACTAACGGTATAGCAGGTTGTATTCAATATATAGATCACTTTGGTAATTTAATCAGTAATATTCCTGGTAGGTTTGTGGAGGGTAAAACCTGGTGTGTAGAAGTTCAAGGTTTGCAAATACCAGGATGTGAAACTTACAGTGATGTGGAAGTTGGGGAAATTTTAGCTTTGGTTGGTAGTCATGGATGGGTAGAAATTGCTGTATATAAAGGTAATGCACAGGTACAATTGCAGAGAAAATATTTAGATCATTTACAAATCTTGTTTTTGGGAGATTGTTAATTTATACTATAATTTTATATCTCACGCAAAGGCGCAAAGACGCAAAGGAAGAGAAAAAGTTAAAATGTAATATTTCGGGTATAAAATTACTGTCAACGCCAAAACAACATGAAACTCAGAACATCAAAAATTGTTATTTTGTCATCTTTACTGGCTTTAGCTACAACCGTCAGCTTCAGTAAACCTAGCTACGCAGAAGGTACTAAATTTTATTGTGATATAGTTGGTGGTAAATATTTCACCTTTGCACGCACAGAGGACGGGAGAAAATACAGGGTGATAAGATGGAATTCTACAGATTTTCCTGCACCTTATAGTCCTGAAGCCAGATGTCGTGAAGTGTCATCAAGATTTCAGCGCAATTATGATCATGGTACACTAAAGAAAATCGTTAGTGGTATAATTAACAAACAACCTGTAATTTGCTCTGGAAGTGACTCTAACACAGTCTGCAACAGTCGAAATTTACTTTTTACTCTCAAACCGGGTGCAAATAGAAAAGCGGTAGCCGCTAAACTTTTTGACAAAAGTGCTTTAGCAGCAGGTAAAATCGACATTCAAACAGGAGATCCTGAGGATATTATGTTTGATTTTGATATCTATTTCGATAATTTAGCAAGTGAATAAAAAACTAAGGTCTGTTTTTAAATTGCTTGATTTTAAACTGCTTGATTTCAAACCTATTAAAATTATTACCTGTGTTAGCGGGTTATCTCTCCTACTATCAACATCAACCGCTAATACAGGTATCTCTGTAAATGTTTCTGAGGTAAATCAAAGTCAAAATGGAAACAGGGAACAAATAAAAACCGAACTTTCTCAAAGCGAGTTAAAAAAACAAGCAGCAACTATTACCGTCAAAGTGCTATCAACAGACTTCCTGGGTTCAGGAATTTTACTGAAAAAACAAGATAATAAACAAGATAATAAACAAGATAATAAACAAGATAATATCTATACTGTTTTAACCAACGCTCATGTATTAGCAGCAGATGAACCACCTTATAAAATAGTAACTCCAGATGGGAAAGTATATAAAGCAGAAGTATCAAAAACAGCAAAGTTAGAAAAATATGATTTAGGGATATTAGAATTTTCCAGCAGAGAAAATTATGCAGTTGCAGTTATGGGAGAGAAACCCAAAACCGGAGATGAAGTATTTGTAGTTGGTTTTCCCGTCAACCAGGAAAACAGCACAGTTAAAGAAATTACACTAACCACCGGTAAAATAGCCTTAGTCTTAGAAAAAGCACTATCAGGGGGATATCAAATAGGATACACCAACCAACTTGACAAAGGCATGAGCGGCGGACCATTATTAAATACACAAGGTGAGTTAGTCGGAGTTAATGGGATGCACGCTTTTCCTATTTGGGAAAATCCCTCAATGTATATAGATGGTACACCAACAACAGAAACATTACATCAACAAATTATCCGTTTAAGTTGGGCAGTACCCCTAGAGCGTCGATTCAGTAATGCTAGGTAATCTGTTTTTACCTTGTAGGGGCGAAGCATTCGGACAGAATATCAATGGTTTTAGCGATAGGTTATCACCCGAATGCTTCGCCCTGACGATTAATGAATCGGTGTTCTAGAAAAACTAAACCTTAAAAATTCTCGTTCCCAGTCTCAGACTGGGAATGCAAAAGGTGAGTCTCTGACTCACAACATGGTAAAATAATATTAATGATTCCTAGTTGAAGATATAATAGATAAATAGGGTTTGCTGAATAAACCTAAAACCTTGATATATCAAAGGTTAGAGGCTGATAAACACAGAAATTAGTGCAAGGGTTTTGAAGGGTATACCGGAAAAAGTGTGCATTTTTTGGGATTTCAAGAGATGGCAAAGAAATTTTCAAATCTCCTCCTGACTCCTGACTCCTGACTCCTGACTCCTGACTCCTATGCCCTCACGGAAAGACTTTCTCAGCAACCCCTAAATACTTTTATTCCCTGCTATGATTATGACAACAGAATTACTTCAAAAAGTTATAGAAACGGTGGAAACTTTGCCAATAGAAGAACAAAAGACTATTCTTCAACGTTGGTTATGTGAGTTAGAAGAAATTAAAGTTTCTCAATCAGATAAGTCTCAGATGAAATTATCAGAATTTCTGCTTTTACCTGAATTAGAAGAAAATGAAACATTATTTGCAAGAGATAAAGACACAGGTAGAGATATTTCATTATGACTTATTTATTAGATACTTGTGTTATTTCTGAATATGTCAAAAAACAACCTTGTCAACAGTTTAATCGCTGCGACTGCATCTGAAAATAATCTGATCATTGTTACTCGTAATATTAGTGATTTTGCTTTTTCGTCTGTTAATGTTTTTAGTCCTTGGGATGAATATATCAGCATTGACTAAGGAGTAAACACAGACAAAAAAACACCCAAAATCAAACCATAAATTTAACAATCACATCCTGTAAATCCTCAAAACTCTAAATATCATTAATTTTTTGACCTTTGACTTTTGACTTTTGACTTCCCGAAGGGTGTCCTGATTCAGACAAATAAAAATAATATGCACTATAAATATACTCTTCCCACCTTATTTATCCTCACCTCCCTCACCCTGACACCACCAGCAACAGGACAGGGTTTATCATGCAGTAAAGAAATAGATGCCATAGCCGAAAAAATCACCGTTTTAATTGATAATGGTAAATACAATGGTTCGGGAACTTTAATCAAAAAAGATGGGAATACTTATTCTGTTCTCACCGCTTTTCATAATTTCCGAGATCAGAATTTAAGATATACCATTGTCACCCCTGATGGACAACGTTATCCCATTAATGTGCAGAATATCAAACCTCTGGGAACTGCGGTAGATTTAACGGTAGTGCAGTTTAGCAGTAATAGAAGTTATCAAATAGCGAAGTTGGGTAATTCTGATGGGGTGCAACGTCGGGATAATGTTTATGTCGGTGGTTTTCGTCCCCCAACAGGAAATGTTCCTACTCCGCTTTACGACTGTTTTAATGGGGAAGTTTCCGCTAATGCTAAACAGGTGACTGTGGATGGTGGTTATAATTTAGTTTATACTAACCAGACTGTCAAGGGTATGAGTGGGGGACCAGTGTTAAACCAGCAAGGTGAGGTAATAGGTATTCATGGCCGGGGTGATGAGTTTGAAAATAGGAATTTAAATAGATATGCTGGTGTTCCTATTAATACTTTTATCAGGCTTTCAACGGGTGTAACTGCTAAACCTAACAGTGGGGCGTTAAATGTTGATGATTATTTTGCTTTAGGTTTGGATAAACAAAACAAAGGTGATAATCGTGGGGCAATAGTAGCTTATACTGAAGCTATCAAGATTAATCCTAACTATGCCGATGCCTACTACAACCGGGGAATTGTCCGTAAGGAATTAGGAGATAAGCAAGGTGCTATAGATGATTACAACCAAGCTATCAAGTTTAATCCTAACGATGCCAATGCCTACAACAACCGGGGAATTGTCCGTTATGAATTAGGAGATAAGCAAGGTGCTATAGATGATTACAACCAAGCTATCAAGATTAATCCTAACTTAGCCCAAGCCTACTACAACCGGGGAATTGTCCGTAAGGAATTAGGAGATAAGCAAGGTGCTATAGATGATTACAACCAAGCTATCAAGTTTAATCCTAACGATGCCCTAGCCTACTACAACCGGGGAATTGTCCGTAAGGAATTAGGAGATAAGCAAGGTGCTATAGATGATTACAACCAAGCTATCAAGATTAATCCTAACTATGCCCAAGCCTACAACAACCGGGGAGTTGTCCGTTATGAATTAGGAGATAAGCAAGGTGCTATAGATGATTACAACCAAGCTATCAAGATTAATCCTAACTATGCCCAAGCCTACAACAACCGGGGAGTTGTCCGTAATGATTTAGGAGATAAGCAAGGTGCTATAGATGATTACAACCAAGCTATCAAGATTAATCCTAACCTTGCCAATGCTTACTACAACCGGGGAAATGCCCGTAATGATTTAGGAGATAAGCAAGGTGCTATAGCAGATTTTCAACAAGCAGCAAAATTATATCAACAACAAGGTAAAAATGAAGTTTATCAAGATGCTTTGAATAGAATTAGAAAATTACAACAATAATATTTTGTCAGAATCAGGATAACCAGGATTTGAGGATGTACGGGATGGTAATTTTTAGATGGTTTGTTGGTGTTTAAAGTTGTATTTGTCTGAATCAGGATTCACAGGATGTTAGATTACCTATTTCTGACTTGATTTGTGATTCTTTAAAAGGAGGAAAAAATGAATTTGGCTATTTTTACAGCAGGATTTTTAACATTGATGGTTGTTTATGACTTTGTGATTTTAGTTGATTACTATATCTGGCTACACAGATTCCCACTATAATATTATGATAACCGAAACTAGAAAAATGTCAAGGGGTTTTTGAGGAATATTCAGACAAAAAAATTCTCAGGACTTACGCAAAAGGGAACGAAAGTAGGGGTAATTCATGAATTACCCCTACGCAAGAATAAGGTTTTCAGTCACATCTTGCGTAAGTCCTAATTCTGACTTTTGACTTTTGACTTTTGACTTTTGACTTCCCGAAGGGTGTCCTGATTCAGACAAAAATCATCAATATCATTTTACCATGTTGTGAGTCAGAGACTCACGTTTTGCATTCCCAGTCTGAGACTGGGAACGAGAATTATTCGATTTCTATTGATTGAATTATCATTTCTACAGTGTTTAAAAACTTGTCATATTCATTTTCTTCTGCTGAATAAATAATCACATAAGCTTTATTTTCTTTCAAAGTCATTACATACATATTCTTGATTTTTTCATCACCGTTTCTACCAGTTGCAATGATTTTTCTTCCTTGTTTCCCACTAAAAAAATATGTATCTCTTTTTGTGACTTTCCCATCTGTTAAATTATCAGTTATATCCTGTTCTTGAAAGTTTTGCAGCTGATCTAAAGTTTCTAAATAAGGAAAACTACTAATTATCAATCTTGAATGTTTTCGAGGGTGAATAAATGTCACAAGTTTATCATCTAAAGCATTTGGTGTTGCATCTTGAGGCCAACATTCTGGATATTCCAGATTGATATTATATTCTCTGTTTTGATAGGTTGCTAACTTTCCATCACATTCGGGAAGACGACTGTTAATAAATACAAAAGTAATAATTCCTGTCACTAATATACCTAATCCTACAGATGCAATTTTCAGAAGTAAGGGATTAAACTTTGTACCTATTGTAATTGTAGTGGATTCATCATTAGATTGATTATCAAGTTGATGATGATAAATTTGTTGTTGTGAGATTTGCTGTAATGCTGTTAATGCTTCTGTTGCATCAGCATAACGGTTTGTGTGATTGTATTCTACCATTTTATCTAAAAAATTAGCAAATCGATCACTAACGTTCACAAAATCACGCCAAATTAATTTTGCTTCTTGATCTCTTCCTAAGGATTTAGGATGTTTACCTGTGAGTGCTTGAATACCAATCATTCCTACAGCATAAATATCACTGCTAAATTCAGTTGCTCCTATTTGTTGTTCTATTGGTGTATACCCACGAGTACCAATTGTAGTAGGATTTTGTGGTTGTTGATTTTCTAAATATTGAGTGCTGATTTGTTTGACTGCACCAAAATCAATGATGACTATTTTCTGATCTTTTTGTCTTCTTCTAATATTTTCCGGTTTTAAATCTCGATGAATTACTTCCTGTTCATGAATAAATACTAAAACTTCTAAAATATCTGTTAATAATTGAATTACAACATCTTCCTTCAATGGAATATTAGGACGAATTTCTTGTTTTAAATCATATCCTGCTATATATTCTTGAACTATAAAAAAATCTTGGTTTTCTTGGGGATAAGCTAAAAGTCGGGGTATTTGTGGATGTTTACCTAGTTGATGCAGGATTGTAGCTTCCCGTGCAAATAATTCTTGAGATTTTTTTATTGTTTCCGGTTCGGTGCTTGATGGTGTAAAATGTTTAACTACACATTCACTTGGTGGGGGTACTTGGGTATCTTCCGCTAAATAAGTTGTACCAAATGTACCCTGTCCTATCTTACTGATGATTTTGTATCGTGCTGCAATGATTCTACCAATCATCCGATTCACCCCTCTACCCAGATAATCATATACATATATTAAATCATGGCTAATAGCAATTTTACTGAAAACAGGAAAAGTTTCAGATCCCCCCAACTCCTGTCTTAATAAGCAGGGTTAAGATGAATTATACAGATATGGGATTTTTCATGATGTAAAAATTCACAATATCATAATACAATAGCTATAGCAGTCAGTTAGCAATATCCTCTATTATTGAATATGACTACACAATCAATATCTACTCCAGAACCACAACCTACACCAGAAGTCTATCAAGGACAGTTTGGAGAATTTACCATTACTAAGGGCGATCGCATCGGTGTGATCATCTATCGTACCAGTTTAATGATAGCAGCAATTAGTTTTGCAATTGCTAGTAATTTAGCTTTATTTTATGGTGATTATCCCTTAGCTATTCAAGCTATTACCCCTCTTTACACTGTTTTTAGTTTAGCTTTGGGGGTGAGTTTATTAACTATTCACATATATATGAAGTTGCTACATCAAATTTTACAACTTTTCTGGATAATTGGTAGTATTTCTGCCTTAATTTTCGCACATTTGGATCATCAACCTTTTGCGAATACTATTTATAATCAACCACTAACATTATTTGGTGTGGGTTTTACTTTTGCTGCTTTAACAGGTATTTTCTTTAAAGAAGGATTTTGTTTTAATCGGTTAGAAACGAAAATCTTAACTCCCCTTGTTCCACTTTTATTATTAGGACATTTAGCAGGAATTTTATCAACTCAAGCAGAACAGGTTTTATTAGGTATTTGGGTAATTGCTTTTTTAGTGTTTGCGTTGCGGAAAACAGTACAAAATATTCCCGCAGATATTGGTGATAAGTCGGTTTTTGATTATTTGAAGAATCAAAGATTAGCAAAGGGTTAAAGATTAGAATATCTCACGCAAAGACGCAAAGGTTGATTTTTTGAAAATGTCTACTATAGAAGAGCGCAAATATTGGTTAGCTTGGTCGCAAATTTCGGGAATTGGTCCAATATTATTACAACGATTACACCAGCATTTTAGTAAATTAGAAAATGCTTGGAAAGCGAGTCCTGCGGAATTACGAAAAATCGAAGGTTTTGGTTTTCAAACTTTAGAAAAAGTTGTACAACAAAGAAGTCGTATAAACCCAGAACAATTACTGATTCAACATCAACAAATAAACCCGAATTTCTGGACACCCGCAGATTTAGAATATCCCCAATTATTAAGAGAAATTCCCACACCACCAGCAATTTTATATTATCGTGGTGAAGTTGATTTACAAGAAAATTCAGGAAAAAAACCCTTGGTAGGTATAGTGGGAACTCGTAAACCTACAGAATATGGAATAAAATGGACTCGTCAAATTAGCACTGCTTTAGCTAAAAATGGTTTTACTGTGGTTTCGGGAATGGCCGAAGGAATAGACACGGAAAGTCATACCGCTGCAATGAAAGCGGGAGGTAGAACTATAGCGGTTGTAGGAACTGGTGTAGATGTTATATATCCTGTGAAAAATAAAGATTTATATCAACAAATTTTAAAATCTGGGATTGTTATTAGTGAATATCCTGCGAAAACTACACCTAACAGGACTCATTTTCCGCGCAGAAATCGTATTATTGCAGGTTTAAGTCGTGCAGTATTAGTGATGGAAGCGGGAACAAAATCAGGTGCTTTAATAACAGCAACTTATGCAAATGAGTTTTGTCGTGATGTTTACGCTTTACCGGGAAGAGTTGATGATGAACCATCCCAAGGATGTTTAAAATTAATTAGTCAAGGTGCAGGTTTAATAAATCAACAATTAAATGAATTATTAATTATGTTGGGTGCTATTCCCCAAATAGATGTAGAAACTCCTCTTTTTAATTCTGTTCCTTTATCTCAACCAACTCAAACTAAGTTAAAAACTCCTAAATTAGAAACTCCTAAACCAGAAACTCCTAAACCAGAAACTCCTAAACCAGAAACTCCTAAATTAGAAACTCCTAAATTAGAAACTCCTAAATTAGAACCAGAATTACAAAAGGTAATAGATATTTTAACTGTTGAATCTTTACCTTTTGATTTTATTGTGCAGAAAACAGGTATGGATGCGGGTTTAGTTTCTAGTTCTTTGTTACAGTTAGAATTAATGGGTTTGGTTTCCCAACTTCCAGGAATGAGATATCAGAAAATATAAGGAGTCAGGAGTCAGGAGTCAGGAGTCAGGAGGTAGGAATAAGAAGAAGCTAGGAGTTATGAAGTAGAATTTTTGAGAATAGCTTTTGCATAACTATCTAATAATCTACTAACTTCTTGCAGTTTCAGCATTAATTCTGACGTATTCCCATATCCTAAATCATCTGTGAGAATAAGATAGTATCTACATTCTTCTAAAGAAGCTTGTGCAATATTCATGAATCTTACTTTATCTACGTCTCCTTTTTTCTTAAATCCTTCCGCGATATTTGCGGGGATAGAAACTGATGCGCGTCTAAGCTGAGAAGTAAGTCCATATATTTCTGTGTTGGGAAAGTTAGCTGTTAATTGATATACTCCTAACACAAATTGATGTGCTTTTTGCCAGACTATTAAATCTTCAAATGTTCTTGCAGGTTGCATTTCTTCTAACTACTGACTCCTGACTCCTGACTCCTGACTCCTGACTCCTTTATTTTTCCCCATATTCCATTCCGTTTGCATCAGCATAACGGTGCAAAAAACGCATAATTCGTGCAAAATGATCTTCTCTTTCTACTTCAAATTTACAATCTACCCGTTTTAATTCATCTCCTTCATCACCACCAAAAATAAACTTTGTTCCCGTAGGAGTAACACTAATTTCTCCTTCTTCATCTGTTAATAATAGGGAATTTAAAGACTGTTTGGTAAAACTATTAAAACCGGACAAAGCTTTTAATTGTTCAAATTGCATAACTACAATGCGTTTACCAGTGCGGGTTTCCCGTCGTAAACTCACGTTACTCAGTTCTTCAAATAAACCTGCAAAAAATTGAATTGATGGAGGAGTAGATGTCATGATTAATTGGTGATTGGTAATGGGTAATGGGTAATTGGTAATAGATTAATCTAAAATCCAAAATCCAAAATCTAAAATCTAAAATCTAAAATTCTCCTGACTCCTATCTTGGTGGATAATATTGTGGAGTCATCATAGGAGGTTGATAAGTACCCATCGGTACATTATTAACCATACCATTGGGTGGTATTGGACTCATTACCTGGGGTTGAATGAAAGGTTGAATGAAAGGTTGAACTGGTTGAACTGGTTGAACTGGTTGAACTGGTGGTTGAAAACTTGTTGATGGTGGATTATTTGTAGGAGTGGGGGGTGTGACATTCGCTTGACTAAAGTTTTCGTAAGCAGCTTGAGAAATAGAACTAATCAGTGTTTCCGCAGCAGGATCATTATGAGGACGTTTTACCATGACAGCAGCAATGTAACGCTTACCGGTGGGGATATCAATTAAACCTGCATCTCCTAACATTGTCCCAATATCACCGGTTTTATGATATGCTCTTGCTCCTTCTCCTAACCCAGAAGGTATGAGAGTGTTTCTTTCTGTGCGACGCATGATATCTAACATTAAATCACGCGATCGCATACTGACTAAATTACCTTGATTCACTTTAGCAATTAAATCTGCTAATTCTTTGGGTGATGTGGTGTTTGTACCTTCTAAATCTGGTAAAATATTACGAATAGCTGTAGTTGTTAATCCCCAACTGCGAAAACGCCCATTTAATACTTCCTGGCCTCCCAGTCTGGTAATGAGCATATTTGTGGCAGTGTTATCACTGATAGTCATCATTTTTGTGGCTACATCCAACGCTGTGTATTTACTACCCACAGGTTGAGTGCGTAAATTACCAGAACCTCCTGCCACCATTTCTTTTTCCATAGTCAGCATTTCATCCAAGCGAATTTTTCCCCCATCGACATCTTGGAAAAAAGCTACTAAAATCGGAATTTTGATGGTGCTGGCAGCAGGAAAACTTGTACTAGCATTAATATCTACATAGCCACCCGTATCTAAATCTACCATGAAAACCCCAGGCGTTAGACTTGGGTTGGCGGTAGCTAGATTTTGTAAAGTAGATTTTAAAGTGGTAATTTCTTGAGCTAAGACTAAACCAGAACCAGATGCTTGGTTATTAGCATGAGATTGGGTGATATTGGTCTGAGATGGGGATGCAGAGGTTGTAATGATGCGATAAGCAGGGTCTAATATTGATAATATCGTGCCGACAATTGCACCTAGTCCGATACCAACAATCAATAAACGCAAGGTATACAATACAGCCTTAGCCATTGGCTTTAATCGCGTTTTCCGTGATGATTGCCTGGTTACTTTTAGCTTGCCTTGCTTTTGTACACGCACTGTTTTTAATTTCCCTGTAACCGATTGTGGCATTTTGGTTGACATATTTGCCTTTGGTTTAGGGATGGGTTTAACAGCTGTCGGCATGACTAACCGGCTTGATGGTCTTCGCCCCTCAGTTGTAACATTAGCAGAACTGATAGGATTGTTTAACCTTGTGAGTGCTACAGTTTCCCCTCTGTTTGCACCCTGCTGTTGCTTCCTGGCTTGTTTTTGTCCTGCCTTTTGGGACTGTTTTTGGGCTTGTCCTTGGTCTTGGCTTTGAACAGGACGCGGACGACGACGCTGGGAAGACTGCCGTTTTGACACAGCTATTAGTTTGTCATTTGATTCTGACACTGCTACTCCTTAGTTACCCACTCGACTGTTTTGTTTGTCAAATTTCGACCCAAAACTAACTACACTATGCACCTTGATACTCAGAACCCCTTCTGTTACTAAGCAGCATTTTTCAGTTTAGTGTAAGTCATAATCAATGCTTTTGGAAGATGATATCTAAAAAATATATAGGACTCCTATTTGATTATTGAAAAAAACTCCGTACACCAAAATTCTCTAAAAGCCTTTTGCATGAGTGCCTCTTGCCTGCCTACACAGATAAATGATAAATTCAGAAGTCAAACCCGATGACTATAGTTCCATCATAGTCCTGAGTTTTCTAAGCTGTTGTAATTTTGAATTGCCCATTGTACTTGTTTAATCATACCTCTGAGCATAGCAACTTCCGTGGTTTGTAGGTGGGCGCGGTTATATAAATGGCGGAATTTTTCCATCCTACTGGCTGCTGTGTGGGGATAAAGATAACCTATGGCAAGTAGTAGAGATTCTAATTCCTGGTAGTAGGGTTCTACAGTGTCCAAGGGTGCTGTTTCTGTTGTCGGTGTTTTCTGAGTGATAAAATTTTCCGCTAGTTGTGATAATTCGTAACAACAGATTGACACCGCAGTAGCTAAGTTTAATGATGGGTATTCGGGATTTGTAGGA
Source organism: Sphaerospermopsis sp. FACHB-1194 (assembly GCF_014696235.1). Classification (NCBI taxonomy): domain Bacteria; kingdom Bacillati; phylum Cyanobacteriota; class Cyanophyceae; order Nostocales; family Aphanizomenonaceae; genus Sphaerospermopsis; species Sphaerospermopsis sp. FACHB-1194. The sequence continues at coordinate 64,235 of NZ_JACJPU010000030.1, forward strand.
ATAAATACTAACTTTTGGGCATAATTGATTTCTTGATTGGTTAATCCCCGATCTTCTCTACCAAAAATTAATGCTGTGGGTTTTTCTGGTTCTGCTAATAACCAGGGGAAGGCGTGACGGGGGTTTTCTAAGGGTAATTCTCCGCTATAATCTCTACCTATGGTAGCGATCACACGGGTACATCCTGTTAATGCTTCTGGTAAAGTATCAACTATGACAGCATTTTCTAATATTTCTTTGGCGTGAACTGCCATTTTTAAGGCTTCAAAAGATAGGCGATCGCACTGAGGATTTACTAATATTAAATCAGATAAACCAAAGTTTTTCATCACTCTGGCAATTGAACCTACATTTAATTCTCCTGCTGGTTCTACTAAGATAATTTTTATTTTCGAGCAGGTTGTTTTTTCTGTTGTCATAAAAGATCCATAAGTCAGGAGTCAGGAGTCAGGAGTCAGGAGTCAGGAGTCAGGAGTCAGGAGTCAGGAGTCAGGAGTCAGGAGTCAGGAGTCAGGAGTCAGGAGTCAGGAGTCAGGAGTCAGGAGTCAGGAG
>NZ_JACJPU010000031.1:0-62223 GCF_014696235.1 Sphaerospermopsis sp. FACHB-1194
GGATGTGATTGATAATTGATAATGGATAATTGATAATTGATAATTGTCTGAATCAGGATAACCAGGATTATAGGATGTACGGGATGTGATTGATAATTGATAATGGATAATTGATAATTGATAATTGTCTGAATCAGGATAACCAGGATTATAGGATGTACGGGATGTGATTGATAATTGATAATGGATAATTGATAATTGATAATTGTCTGAATCAGGATAACCAGGATTATAGGATGTACGGGATGTGATTGATAATTGATAATGGATAATTGATAATTGATAATTGTCTGAATCAGGATAACCAGGATTATAGGATGTACGGGATGTGATTGATAATTGATAATGGATAATTGATAATTGATAATTGTCTGAATCAGGATAACCAGGATTTGAGGATGTACGGGATTTTGTTTAGAAATTCTCAAAATAATATAAAATCATCAAGAATACAAAAAAATAATCTTATAAAATTATAAAAATTCCATCCTGATAGCGAAGCGTGACGTTAGTCATAAATCCTCAAATCCTGGACATTATCTCGACTTACTTCGACTGCGCCCTTCGACATCGCCCTTCGACTGCGCCCTTCGACACCGCTCAGGACAGGCTCAGGACAGGCTCAGGACAGGCTCAGTACAGGTCGCTCGATAACCACCTGATTCAGACAAAAAAAATGATAAAATGATCATCTATTATCTGTGTTTATCTGCGTTCATCTGCGTTAAATAAAAATGTTGGGTTTCCTTGCGTCAACCCAACCTACAGGATAAAATAATAATACCCCAATCACCAATCACTAACTAACAAGAGTTAAAAATATGCAAATTACCATTGAAATACCTGAAGAAATTGGACAAAAATTACAACAAAATTGGCATAACTTACCACAAAAAATATTAGAAGTATTAGCTATTGAATCTTATAAAAATGGCATGATCACAACTGCACAAATTCAAGAATTACTACATTTTTCTAGCCGATGGGAAACAGAAACATTCTTAAAAAATGCTCATGTTGATTTAGATTATACAGAAGCAGACTTAGCAGCAGATATGGAAACATTAAATCAGGTTTTATCATCATGATTGTAGTTGCAGATACTTCACCAATTTGTTATTTAATCATCATTGAACAAATTGATTTATTACCACAATTATTTGGTAAAGTCATGATTCCCAAAGCTGTTTACCAAGAACTACAAGCAACAGGAACACCGGAAAAGGTACAAAAATGGATCACAAATATTCCTGAATGGTTGGAAGTCGCTGCTGTTAACATTCCTGATGATAATATGTTAGTAAACTTACATCAGGGAGAAAAAGAAGCAATATTATTAGCCGAAAGAATCCAAGCTAATTTAATTATTATAGATGAAAAAGCCGCTCGTCAAATTGCCCAATCTAGAGGTTTAAAAATTACCGGATTATTGGGTATTTTAAATTTAGCAGCTAATCAGAATTTAATTGATTTGAAAACAACAATTACCGCATTACAAAAAACTAATTTTCGTGCTAGTTCTCACCTGCTACAATCTATGTTCAACCAGTCATGAAATTAAAATGTTGGGTTTCCTTGCGTCAACCCAACCTACAGAATAAAATAATTATATCCCAGTCCCCAGTCCCCAGTCCCCAGTCCCCAGTCCCCAGTCCCCAGTCACCAGTCACCAGTCCCCAAAAATATGGAATCTCAAGACGTTCGCACTTATATCCAAAAAGCCCTAAAATTAGATTTAATCGGTCCTAGTTCCCAAGACCTAGAATATCAAACCGAAATTTTAAACCAACCCCCATCTAAATGGTATCTTACCGGGTTTTTAGTTCCCTTTGGTGCGCCGGTAGAAATGAAATATGACCCCACAGCAGATGATACAATAGAAGTAATTACTAATAAAGATATCGCCGAAGATGCCAAAACACCAGAAACCGCTGCTGCAAGAAAAGCACCTTTCCCTTCTTCCATCGGGTTGAGTTTTTTAGTTCCTGCAACAACTGAAAAATTAGAAGTAACTGTAGAATGGGGAGACTATCAACCCCAAGAACGGGAAATAGAAACTTCAGCAGAAAATAATAACGAAGATCAACCCAGCAAACCCCCAACAGAAATATTATGGCATCGCTTTCCTAATATTATTACTATACCAATTTCCCTACCTGCCAATTATGATCAAATTTCTCTTGATGTGAGTGATCGAGATGGTTTAAATAGTGGGTTAAAACTTTATATTTCCCGTCGTCCCGTTGCAACTTCTCCTCAACTTCCCATCGGTACACAGTCGGTTTCTGTTTTTGTTGTTAACCATCGTGTTTATCAACCCCACAGTAAACAAGATGAAAGTTTTATTTTTCAAGCAGGTTTAACTATTCGCACTTCAGAAATATCAGATATATCAGATATATCAGATATATTTGTTCCTCGTCCTGACTTGCGGGGAGAAAATACTCTAGACCAAGATGAGGCGATCGCATCTCTCCAATACCGTGATGACTGTGAATATGCAGTTGGTCATAATATCTCTGCGCTTGCACTCCTGGAAAATAACCAATGTCAAGAAATTTCTACCACTTGGATACCCACCGCAGAAGTCCCCAGGGTGGAAGCTGCAAATATCGCCGGTTTAGAACTGGGAATGGAAGCTTTAGCCCAAGCCCCTAACGCTGATACTGTTCGTGATATGATTGGGGCGATAGTGACGGAATATGCAAACTGGATATCTCAACAACCTATTCCCACCCCACCCCACCTAGCCAAAACCGCCCAAGAGTTATTAAACAAAGCTAATATAATTAATCAACGTATTGCCGCAGGTCTGCAAGAATTAGACGACCCCCTAGTATTTCAAGCCTTCCAAATAGCCAACCAAGCCCTAGCAACTGCCCGCCGACAGCGTTTTTGTCAAGATAACCCAAATAAAGCCCCTAATGACGCACCTACCCCCAAATGGCGACCTTTTCAGTTAGCTTTCCTCCTCCTCAATCTTGTCAGTATTAGCCAACCTATCCACCCAGACCGAGAAACCGTAGATTTGCTGTTTTTTCCCACAGGTGGCGGAAAAACCGAAGCTTATCTCGGTTTAGCTGCTTTTACCTTGGTTTTACGTCGTCTCAAAGACCCTAGCATTTACTCCGCCGGTCTCACAGTTTTAATGCGTTATACCCTACGCTTACTCACCCTTGACCAATTAGAACGAGCTACAACTCTCATCTGTGCCTTAGAATTACAACGACAACAACACCCAGACATACTCGGTCAACATCCGTTTAATATTGGTTTATGGGTAGGAGACAGTGCTACACCCAACAAAATGGGTAAAAAAGGCGACAAAAATGAAAATTCTGCCCGTGAACGCACAATAGCTTTTCAACAGGATGAAAAAACCAAACCCAAACCCATACCTTTAGAAAGATGTCCTTGGTGTGGTACAGAATTATCAAATCGAGCATTTCAATTATTACCATCCGCAGATTATCCCACAGAATTAAAAGTTTCCTGTTCCAACCGCAAAACCCACCCCGACGGAAAACCCGCCTGTGTTTGGAAAGGTAACAATTTTCTGCCTATTATCGCCGTAGATGAGCAAATTTACCGACAACTTCCTTGTTTTATCATTGCCACCGTGGATAAATTTGCTAACTTACCTTGGGTGGGACAAACTGCGGCCTTATTCGGTAAAGTTACTCATTATGATCAAAAACTTGGTTTTTTTAGTCACGCAGATCCACCTGCAAAAGTTACAGGAACAAACTTAAAAAAATTAAAAACCTTTTTACCCCCTCCAGACTTAGTAATTCAAGACGAATTACATTTAATTTCTGGACCTTTAGGAACAATGGTAGGACTTTATGAAACTGCTATTGACGCTCTCTGCACCATAAGTTATAATAGTGTAAATGTCCGCCCGAAAATCATCGCCTCAACCGCCACAGTCCGCCGAGCAGACAGACAGATCCAGGCTTTATTTGCCCGTCAACAGGTGGAAATATTTCCCCCACCCGGACCAGATCGCCACGATTCATTTTTTGCTAAAACCGTACCTGTGACAGACTCCCCAGGGCGTTTATATGTAGGAGTAGCCGCCCAAGGACGCAGTTTAAAAGTAGTATTATTGCAATCTTATTTAGCATTATTAGGAGCGGCACAGAAAATCTGGTTAGAATTAGGCGGGAAGAAAAACCCTGAAAACCCTGCTGATCCTTATATGACCTTATTAGGTTATTTTAACTCCTTGCGAGAATTGGGGGGAAGTCGGCGCTTAGTAGAAGATGAGGTAAACTCCCGACTGATCAAATACGGAGAACGGCGACGTTACGGAGAAACAGCCGGTTTATTTGCTAACCGCAAAATAGACGACGAACCCACAGAGTTAACATCCCGCATCAGCACCAATAAAGTAGCAGAAACCAAACGCCGGTTAGCATTACCATTTCGAGAAACGGAAAAAGTTGATGTCGCTTTAGCCACAAATATGATATCTGTGGGGTTGGATATTACCAGACTAGGATTAATGGTAGTATTAGGGCAACCCAAGACCGCAGCCGAATATATCCAAGCTACCAGCCGAGTCGGCAGAGATACCAAAAAACCAGGATTAGTAGTAACATTACTGAATATCCACCGCCCACGCGATCGCTCACATTATGAACGTTTTGCCCATTGGCATAGGACATTTTACCGAGCCGTAGAAGCAACAAGCGTCACACCATTTTCACCCCGTGCCTTAGATCGGGGTTTAGCCGGGGTGACAGTGGCATTAAGTAGACTAGGCAAACCAGAGATGACAGAAGCAATGGGAGCTAATTATATTAATCAGTATAGAAAAGAACTAGATGAAATAGTAGTTCAGGCGATCGCCCAACGTGCAGCCATGCATAGTCCCACAGCAGACGCTAACTTTGTGCAAGATATAGAGAAAGCAGTCAGCAACCTTTTGGATACCTGGGAAAAAATAGTCATTCAAGATCAACGCTTGCAATATCAGAAAGAACTAGAAATTCTTTCCCCCTTGCTTTTAGATCCCTACGATCCCCAAACCGAGAAACAAACCCAAGAACGACAGAAATTTAAAGCCCAACGTAGTTTAAGAGACGTTGAACCAGTAGTTAAATTAAAAATTTGCGATCCAGGAGGTTTAGAACTAGAAGAATAGATGTCTACGTAGGGGCAAACCCCCCGTGGTTGCCCCAAAAACCCGTGGTTGCCCCAAACCCCCCGTGGTTGCCCCCAAAAAACGAAGTACGCACGGGGGCGCTACCCCTACATCAATTATCAATTATCAATTATCAATTACCCATTACCAACCCATGCCCAAACACAAAAAAAGACTAACCCCCCTAGCAGAAATACGCCAAAGTCAACTTCTTAACACCTACGGACCAGGTTCAATGGTTGACTTACCAGAACACTCCGTTATTATCGGCGGTTTATCCTTCTGGAAAGGTGAAAAACAATACATCCGCGAAGACCGCTTAAAAAACAAAGTTCAGGAAATTCTCGAACTGCAAGAACCCGTTAATTTATACAGTCCTCCCAGGGATAACCCTGACTCCTATGCCCCAGATGCTAATGTTGGTGTGTTTATTTTCCCCACCTGGTTTGTCGCCCAAGTAGAAAAAACAGTCCGCTTTCACGGCAAAGACTACCGTACCCGTCCCCTAGTCACTTGGCGAGAAGTCAAATCAGGCTTAAAATTTGATGGTAAATCAGTTAACGCCGTCCCCATCCGCTTTGTCCAAGGTTGTGCCAATGGACACATCAGCGATATTAACTGGTACGCCTTCGCCCATAATGACCTTTATACTAAATGTAAACATCAACTATGGTTAGATGAAGGCGGTTCTGGTAACGACTTTGAAGAAATATTTGTGCGGTGCGAAGTTTGTAAAGGTGCGCGTCGTCCCCTGTCTCAAGCCAAACTACCCAAGTCCAGAGTTTTAGGACCATGTCAAGGCGATCGCCCTTGGTTGGGTTATCAAGGTAAACAAAATGATTGTTACAGTTGTGTAATAGATAAAACAGGCAATATAGTTAAAACTAAGGAGCGAGAATACAACCGGCTATTAGTTAGATCCGCCAGTAATGCCTATTTTGCCCAAACATTAAGCGTCATTTCCATCCCCGATCTCAATGAACATTTAAAGAAAACCATAGACTGTCATTATGAAGATTTGCAATATTTAGAAGAAATTAATGATCTCAGAGGATTTTTATTAATTCAGAAAAAAAATCCTAAATATGCTGACTTAATAACATTAGATGTAGATGCTATTTGGGCAGAAATTCAACGTCGTAATAATAAACAAAGCAGTGAAAGTAAAACCATTAAACAAGTAGAATTAGAAGCTTTATTAAATTGTGAAGAAACTACAGGTAAAGAGCATGATGATTTTTATGCAACTAACCGCAAATTAGATCATTTTCCCAGTGAATTATTACCTTATATAGAAAGAGTAGTATTAGTCCATCGGTTAAGAGAAGTTATTGCCCAAATAGGGTTTACTCGGTTTGAAGCTTCTCTACCAGATATTGAAGGAGAAATAGATAAAAACTTAACCATTAATGTACAGCGTGCAGCATTAGATTTGGAAACTAAATGGATACCAGCCATTGAAAATAAAGGCGAAGGAGTATTTATTGGCTTTCATAAACAAGTAATTGAAGAATGGCAAGAAAAAGAAGTAGTAAAAGCCAGAGGGAGAAAATTAGTAAGCGGTTTAAAACAATGGTGTCTCAGTAAAAATATCTCCGAAGATCAAGTTAAATTTCCTGGCTTACCCTATATAATGCTGCATTCCTTATCACATCTATTAATTACCACCGTTTCCTTAGAATGTGGTTATGCTGCCAGTGCCATCAGAGAAAGAATTTATGCTAATCCAGACACAGGATATGGCATCCTTTTATATACAGGTTCGCCTGGTTCTGAAGGGACATTAGGGGGTTTAGTAGAGGTAGGTAATAACATTGAATACCATTTAAAAATTGCCTTAGAAACAGGTAAATTATGTTCTAATGATCCTGTATGTTCTCAACATCAACCAGATAACCTGCAAGAAGAAAGATTTTTACATGGTGCTGCTTGTCATGGCTGTTTACTGATTGCCGAAACTTCCTGTGAATGGCGGAATGAATTTTTAGATCGGGCTTTAATTGTACCAACTTTAGAAAATTTAGGTTGTGAGTTTTTTCTCAATTTCGGGGAATAAGGAACAGGGAAGGAATACAGACATTTTTGTTTTCACTCAAGAGGAGAAAAAAGGCAATTTTGTAAATCCCCAAATCTTGATGATCTTTGATTGCTTCTTTATTCATTAGACTTCTCCAGAAAAGAAATTATGGCTTGTAGTGCAGGCATACTTTGACATAGTTCGACTCCGCACTTCGACTTCGCTCAGTACAAGCTCACTAACCGTAGTTCGACTCCGCACTTCGACTTCGCTCAGTACAAGCTCACTAACCGTAGTTCGACTTCGCACTTCGACTTCGCTCAGTACAAGCTCACTAACCGTAGTTCGACTTCGCTCAGTACAAGTCTTGCCTGCTCATCGTGTACCTCATGTAAATGGAATGTGCTGTAACTTTTTTAGCAAACCCTAATTTACCTAATTTAAACGATAGGCAACTCGCAGACTTTGCACTAAAATCACCACAGAAGCGACAGCCATCAAAGCACCCCAAAACCAATAAGGTAACAGTAAATATCTTTGCATTTGTGCTGTATCGGAAAGCCCTAAAGATCCTGCACTATAACTAAATAGATAATTTAATTGATGGTAGGTACTCACACAAGCTTGCACACCCAAAAACTGAATAGCAAAACCCTGTACCCAGCGGGGAGTTTGCAAAGCTACTGCCAAAATAATTAAACCTAGTAAGGGTACTGCTATCAACCCAAACAAAGAACGCACCCAAACCAATGCAGAAAATAGTAAAAACACCCCTAATATTTTCAAACTGAGGGAAGCGGCTTTAAAACTGCGGGAAGCAAGAATTAATGCTGCACCGGCAATAGGTGGACCCATCGGACCTGCGGCCGCAACCAAAGCAGGAGCAAGGGGAGCCAAAGTAGAGCGCATAGAATAAGTAGCCACACCAGAACCATTATTAAAAATCTGTAATTTATGAAAATTTCCCCCCAAGATCAGAGCCATCAAACCATGTCCCATTTCATGAAACCAAGTTGCCAAGATGGTAAATGGGTATAAAATATAATCACCTGCTGGGAATTGCCACAAAACAGCAGTGGCGATCGCTGCTCCTACAAGCCAACTTAACCCCATACGTTCAACTTCTGGGGGTGCTTCTTGAGTGAGCAAAGATGAAAAATTTTTTGGTTCTCTCATTATGTAATATTCCTACTAATAATCCGTAACTCGTAATTTATAACTACTAATTACTAATTACTAATTATTAATTACGAATTACGAATTATCAATTACGAATTATTCTCTAAGAAAGTTGAAATAAGAAAGTTACCAAATCTCCCTTACCCAAACTGATGCGATCGCCTGGACGTAAGCGGTGTCTATTTCCTGGTAATAACGGCAAATTATTAATATAAGTGCCGTTAGAACTACCCACATCTTCTATATAATGTGCATCTCCCTCAACACGAATATCTGCATGAATCCGTGAGACAATTTCTGAATTAGGAAATCCTGCTACATCAATATCTGGGGGAATGCGATCATTGGGTTTACCAATATGAATTACAGACACATTTTGCAGTAATTCAATTTCTTGGTTACTTTGGACATGGAATAGCCGCGCCACCACTTGTTGTAATTGAGTTTTAGATACTGCTACTGCGGGTGCTGGTGCTGGTGCTGGTGCTTCTGGTTGTGGTTCGGGTACTGGGGCTGGTGGAACTACCGCTTCTGGAACTGGAACTGGAACTGGAACTGGAACTGGCACAGGTGCTGGCACAGGTGCTGGCACAGGTGCTGGCACAGGTGCTGGTGGAACTACCGCTTCTGGAACTGGTGCTGGAGGTGGAACTGGTACGGGTGCTGGTGTGGGTACGGGTGGGGCTACTGCGGCTGGAGGTGGAACTGGTGCGGGTGCTGGTGTGGGTACGGGTGGGGCTACTGCGGCTGGAGGTGGAACTGGTGCGGGTGCCGGTGCCGGTGCGGCTTGTGGAACTGCTGCCACGACTGTTGGTGGTAGAGTAGAAGCAACAGGAGGATGAGTATAAGTATCGAGTCCTAAAGGATTAGCTTGTAAAAGTTCTAACATGGGGTCAGGAGTAACCAAAGGTGGTACTTCCACAGGAATATTAGGATCGATGGTTGCACTTACTACCGTTGGTTCTGCTACAACAGGAGCGGAGTGTAGGTTATAGCCACACTGACCGCAAAAAGCAGCATCTGCTTGTACAGTTGCCCCACAACTGGGACAGTTTGTAGTCGCTGGTAACGGCGTATAACAAGCTTCACACTGAACAGCGCCGTCTGGATTGGGATGATTGCAATTTGGGCAGACGATCATGGATTTAAGCCTTAATCAAGTTAGTTGTAAAATATATTACTAGCAAGTAGTTATCAGTTATCAGTTGTCAGTGGCACAAAGCAAAAGGCAAAAGGCAAAAGGCAATTGATGTTTCCTATTCCCTATTCCCTATTCCCTATTCCCTGTTCCCTGTTCCCTGTTCACTAATTTAGGGTTTGAGTTCTAAACCTGCTGCTTCATCTAGCAGCCATAGCAATTCTCCTTGAGGTTTAATCAAGCGAGATGGATAAGTAAAATCATCAGCGGTAGGTGCGAAGACTTGAGCTAAAGCAGGTCTTTTATTAGCACCAGCAGCCAAAAAAATTACACTCCGTGCAGCGTTGATGAATGGGTAGGTAAAAGTGATGCGAGGATTACCGTCTTTGTTACCTACAGTAATCAAGCGATCGCGTACATTAAGAGCTTCTGTATGAGGAAACAAAGATGCAGTGTGGGCATCATCACCCATTCCCAGTAAAACTACATCCAATGGGGGAAAGTTTCCCGGTGCTGCATGGAAAAATTCTTGCAGATGCTGTTCATACTTAGCTGCATCTACCGCTGGATTAGCTGATAAAGTGGGTATGGCGTGAATATTAGCGGCTGGGATAGCAACCCGATCTAACCATGCACGACGCGCCATAAGTTCATTGCTATCGGGGTGATCTGGTGGTACATAACGTTCATCTCCCCAGAACACATGAATTTTATCCCAAGGCAAGTTTGAAGAGGCTATAGCTTCATACAAAGGCTTAGGTGTGCTGCCACCAGACAAAGCAATAGTAAATTGTCCCCGTTCTTGAATGGCAGTGGCCAATTTGGACAGAATCAAATCCCTCGCCCGTGCTACCAAAGCTGAGAGATCGGGTAAAATTTCAACCTTCTTGTTCATGGGTTCATCATCACATAGCTGACTTTCAGCAATAGAATACCTAATTTCTGACAATTTCCCAGTTTAACTTTTGAAACTTTTAACATCATCAGAGTTAGGAGGCAGGGGAGGCAGGAGGCAGGGGAGGCAGGGGAGGCAGGGGAGGCAGGGGAGGCAGGGGAGGCAGGAGGCAGGAGGCAGGAGGCAGGGGAGGCAGGGGAGGCAGGGGAGGCAGGGGAGGCAGGGGAGGCAGGGGAGGCAGAAGTTTTTTATTTTGGATTTTGGATTTTGGATTGTTTTTGTGATCTCCAATCTAAAATCTAATCTAAAATCTAAAATCTAAAATTTTCTTCCCCAGTCCCCAGTCCCCAGTCCCCAGTCCCCAGTCCCCAGTCCCCAGTCACCAGTCACCAGTCCCCAGTCACCAGTCACCAGTCCCCAGTCCCCAGTCCCCAGTCACCAGTCACCAGTCCCCAGTCCCCAGTCCCCAGTCACCAGTCCCCAGTCACCAGTCCCCAGTCCCCAGTCCCTGTTTTTTGACTTGATTTGCTCCCCATCACTGTTATAACCAGCAACTTGGTTTATTATCTGATAACTGATAACTGATAACTGTTAACTGATAACTGTTAAAGTACAGGCTGCTCAAACAGTAGCAAAGCCAGTACAAAATCCATAATAAAAATTGCTACCCAAGTAGTTACCACTGCGGTTGTTGCAGATTCTCCTACTTCCTTAGCGCCCCCCCTGGTAGTCATTCCCCAACTACAGCCATTAACTGCAACTATTAGCCCAAAAATCCAACCTTTGAGCAAAATAATCAAAATATCTGAAGGTGCTAAAAAATCTCGGACTGATTCTAAAAATCTCTCTGGCGGAACTTGATAAAATTGTGCTGCTGCGAAAACTCCGCCACTGATGCCAATAATTACGGCAAAAATCATCATCAAAGGCATCATCAAACAACAAGCAATTACTCTTGGCAGTACGAGATAATCAATAGGATCGGTTTTCAGCATATAAAGGGCATCAATTTGTTCTGTGACTCGCATTGCGCCTATTTCCGCTGCAAACGCTGATCCTACTTGTCCGGCAATAATACTAGCAGTTAAAATTGGGGCTAATTCTCTGCAAAAAGCTAAGGCGAAAGCACCTCCCACAGTCTCCACAGCACCAAATCTCACCAATTCTCTTGCTGTTTGAATGGTGAAAATCATCCCTGCAAAACCAGAGACTAAAAGAACTGGTGACAGAGAACCAGGTCCAGCCTTGACTGTATGTTCTAGAATTTTTCGGTAATAGGTTTTGCCTTGAAGTATGTGCAGGGAAATTTGACCAAGGAGTAGCACTGTGGCTAAACAGCGGAAAATCCACAATTGCTCTGGGTTTCTTGATGGTTGCAAGTTTACCGCCATTAGTGTTGATTTTTTGATATTATTCAACACAAGTAACAAAAAGCGGGAAATATTGCACAGGAGGCAGGAGGCAGGGGAGGCAGGGGAGGCAGGGGAGGCAGGGGAGGCAGGGGAGGCAGGGGAGGCAGGAGGCAGGAAAAAATAATTACCCATTACCCATTACCCATTACCCCAAAGCAAACAAGGTATTCCAATTAGGTATTGCATCCCGTTGAGCTATTAATAATTCTTGTATCCCTTTTTCGGCAATATCTAACAATTGATTTAACTGCTGACGGCTAAAGCTGCCGTCCTCTGCTGTTCCCTGGACTTCAATAATTCCTAGATTGTGATTCATGACAACGTTAAAATCTACAGTGGCGGCTACGTCTTCAATGTAGTTAAGATCCAAAAATGCTTCTGACTCTAATAAGCCCACAGAAACTGCTGCCACTTGTCCACACAAAGGCGATCGCTCTAATACTCCCCGCTGCAATAATTGAGAAATACCATGGGCTAAAGCCACAAAACCACCTGTGATTGCTGTTGTTCTCGTTCCCGCATCAGCTTGCAATACATCAGCATCTACAGTTAGCGTCCGTTCTCCCAACACTTCAAAATCTAAAGCTGCCCTTAAACTACGTCCAATTAAACGTTGAATTTCTTGTGTCCGTCCCGATAATTTTAATAATTCCCTTTCCTGTCGCTGTTGGGTGGCAGATGGTAGCATCCGATATTCAGCCGTTAACCAACCTTTACCACTCCCGGTTAAAAACCTGGGTACTCCCTCAGTGACACTTACAGTACAAAGTACCTGAGTATCACCGCATTTTGCTAACACCGAACCAGGGGCAAAGCGGGTAAAATTAGGTGAAAAACTCAGTGGACGTAGTTCATAAGGGTTTCGACCATCGGGACGCTGCCAAGCCATTTAATTTGCCTCAGAATTTTGAAAATTTGTTCATTCTGCTTTGAGATTATCAGAAGTCAGGGAATTGGGAATTGGGAATTGGGAATTGGGAATTGGGAATTGGGAATAAATAATTATCTATTCACTGTCACCAGTCCCCAGTCACCAGTCCCCAGTCACCAGTCCCCAGTCACCAGTCCCCAGTCACCCATCACCAGTCCCCAGTCCCCAGTCACCAGTCCCCAGTCACCAGTCCCCAGTCACCAGTCCCCAGTCCCCAGTCCCCAGTCACCAGTCCCCAGTCACCAGTCCCCAGTCACCAGTCCCCAGTCACCAGTCCCCAGTCACCCATCACCTGTCACCCATCACCAATTAAACTGAGAATATTGTGCTGTACTTGTTCTGGTGAGTCGTCACCATTAATGGTTAATAGACGGCGACGACGATCATAATATTCTAAAATAGGAATGGTGCAATCATAGAATAGTTCTACACGCCGCTGGACAATTTCTGGTTGATCATCTGGGAGCGATCGCCCTAAAGAACGGCTAACCATTACCGCTTCTGGTACTTGCAGATAAATAGCCCAGTCTATTTTTTGCCCTAAACTGTCCAACAAAAAATCTAGTTCTTCAGCTTGAAAAGCAGTTCGGGGATAGCCTTCTAAGATCCAACCACAACTAACATCCAGTTGACTGAGGCGAACTTTGATACATTCAATCATCATTTCATCAGGAACTAATTCCCCTTTTTCTAGATAAGGTTTGGCAGAGGAGACTAAATCATTTGGTTCACCGTACCCATTAGCTGATTTATTACCAGATATAGTTTCCCTTAAAATCTCACCGGTGGAAATCAGAGGCATATCAAGGTATTTGCAAAGCCTTTGTGCTTGAGTGCTTTTTCCTGAGCCTGAACCTCCTAAAATCACCAATTTCACCACAATTCACTCCTCATCATCATCATTTAAAATTCACTACTGCCTAACTCTGTTTTACTCAAAAAATTAAAATTATCTAGGACTTACGCAAGATGTGACTGAAAACCTTATTCTTGCGTAGGGGTAATTCATGAATTACCCCTACTTTCGTTTCCTTTTGCGTAAGTCCTGTTATCTTAGATAATTGATAGATACTACCGTTTATCTTCATTATGATGGTTGCCCAATTAGAAACCCCCAGTATCAATTCAACACTCAGCTTACAATATTCTGTAGCTGGATTAGTACAGGTTTTCACTAGCCCTCATCGTAACTTTTTTACTAGTGTTATATCACAAGCATTAAGAATTGCTGGACAAGGTACACCAGTGTTAATAGTGCAGTTCCTCAAAGGTGGTATTTATCAAGGACAGGACAAACCTATACAAATGGGGCAAAATTTAGATTGGATTCGTTGTGATTTACCACGTTGTATAGATACACCAAATTTAGATGAAACAGAAAGCCAAGCATTACAAAAGTTGTGGCAATATACACAACAGGTAGTATCTGAAGGGAAATATTCTCTTGTGGTTTTGGATGAGTTAAGTTTAGCGATTAATTTTGGTTTAATTCCAGAAACAGAGGTTTTACAGTTTCTAGCAAACCGTCCTTCTCATATTGATATCATTCTCACTGGTCCACAAATGCCGAAATCTCTATTGGATGTAGCAGACCAAATTACAGAAATTCGTCGTAGTCATCAGCCGTAATTAAACCTGGACGGGCTAGAAGCCCATCCCACAAGACAAGATTGGATAATTTATTTCCTGGAAGTCCTTTATTGCTTAAACTAAGCTATCAGGATCTACTCCCATTTCTCGTAAACGTTCTGCTAAAATTTGAGCGCGTTGTTGGGAATATTGGGCGCGTTCTTCTGGTGTAAAAAAGCGTTTTCCTTGTTGGTTATACCAATACATCCATTCTCTAGTAATGCCTTGGTAAGTTCCTCTTTCTATACCAATTCCTAAACCAATTTCTGGCAACCAAACGATATTACCATCTTGTAATTTATAAACTCCATTGATTAATTTGTGAACTTCTAACCGGGGTTTACGGCGACGAGTGGGATTATAAACTACATAATATAATATACCTAATTTGGCATATTCATCTTTTTTTGTTGAATACTCATTCCTGTAATTGTGAGAAACAACTTCTAACGCCAAAATTGGTAATTTTTCTTCTTCCCAAAGTACATAACTAGGACGCAAGTTTTCATCATAAAAACGCTCAACCCCTAAACTTAAAAATCCATCGGGGACAATTGGTGGTTGATAGGGGTCATAATAAATGCCCATATCCACACCAAAAAACCAGTCCATGCGGTCAGCCCAAATTATTGCTAATATTGCTTTAAGCAATCCAGGAATTAAATCTTGTAATTCATTATCTACAGGTGTTTCGTCTGAGTCTGGTAATTCTTCTGAAGAAGGCATACAAGCCAGGGGATTGTAATCTAACATGATAGATTTCACTGGTCTTTGAATATTTTGATTATATGAGATTGGTGACTGGGGACTGGTGACTGGGGACTGGGGACTGGTGACTGGTGACTGGTGACTGGTGACTGGGGACTGGGGACTGGTGACTGGTGACTGGTGACTGGGGACTGGGGACTGGGGACTGGTGACTGGTGACTGGTGACTGGTGACTGGTGACTGGTGACTGGGGACTGGTGACTGGTGACTGGGCACTGGGGACTGGTGACTGGTGACTGGGGACTGGGGACTGGGCACTGGGGACTGGTGACTGGTGACTGGGGACTGGTGACTGGTGACTGGTGACTGGTGACTGGGAGGATGAATAACCCAATGCCCCATGCCCCGAAATGTGGCAAAATAGGAAGTTGTAATAAGAAAAATATTGTTAAGGTAATTTAGTGACTCCAACTGCTCAAACTACAGCAAGTGCGCGTCGTGCGGTCTTTCCGTTTACTGCTATTGTCGGCCAGGAAGAAATGAAACTGGCTCTGCTGTTAAATGTGATTGATCCTAAAATTGGTGGTGTGATGATCATGGGCGATCGCGGCACCGGCAAATCTACAACTATCCGTGCTTTGGCTGACCTGTTGCCAGAGATACCCGTAGTTGCCAATGACCCCTTCAACAGTGACCCCAATGACCCGGACTTGATGAGCGATGAAGTCCGTCAGTTAGCTGCACAAGGGGCTGAAATTCCCATAGCTCATAAAAAAGTGCAAATGGTAGATTTACCATTGGGTGCTACTGAAGACCGGGTTTGCGGTACTATCGACATTGAAAAGGCTTTGTCTGAAGGTGTGAAGGCTTTTGAACCGGGTCTTTTAGCTAAAGCAAACAGGGGTATTCTCTATGTGGATGAGGTGAACCTGTTAGATGACCATTTGGTGGATGTTCTTCTGGACTCTGCTGCTAGTGGTTGGAACACTGTGGAACGGGAAGGTATTTCTATCCGTCACCCTGCGCGGTTTGTGTTGGTGGGTTCGGGAAACCCGGAAGAAGGTGAACTGCGTCCCCAGTTGCTTGACCGTTTTGGAATGCACGCGGAAATTCACACGGTGAAAGAACCTGCTTTGCGGGTGCAAATTGTGGAACAACGGGGAGATTTTGATCGCAACCCTGTGGGATATTTGGAACAACACAAGGCGGATCAGGAAGCTTTACAGGAGAAGATTGTTAAAGCTCAGGAATTGTTACCCCAGGTGAATCTTGATTATGATCTGCGGGTGAAAATTTCTGAGGTTTGTTCAGAGTTAGATGTGGATGGTTTGCGGGGTGATATTGTTACTAACCGTGCTGCTAAAGCTTTAACTGCTTTTGAAGGACGCACAGAAGTTACTGTTGATGATATTCGTCGGGTAATTACTTTATGTCTGCGTCACCGTCTACGGAAAGATCCGTTAGAATCTATTGATTCTGGGTATAAAGTAGAAAAAGCTTTTGCTCGCGTTTTTGGTGTGCAACTTCCTGAAGATGCTACACAGAAAAACGGTACTGGTGTCAAAGCTGGTGTACGTTAGATAAGGTGACTGGGGACTGGTGACTGGGGACTGGGGACTGGGGACTGGGGACTGGTGACTGGTGACTGGGGACTGGTGACTGGTGACTGGTGACTGGGGACTGGTGACTGGGGACTGGGGACTGGTGACTGGTGACTGGGGACTGGGGACTGGGGACTGGTGACTGGTGACTGGGGACTGGGGACTGGTGACTGGTGACTGGTGACTGGTGACTGGGGACTGGGGACTGGTGACTGGTGACTGGTGACTGGTGACTGGTGACTGGTGACTGGTGACTGGGGACTGGTGACTGGTGACTGGTGACTGGTGACTGGTGACTGGGGACTGGTGACTGGTGACTGGTGACTGGTGACTGGTGACTGGTGACTGGGGACTGGTGACTGGGGACTGGTGACTGGTGACTGGGGACTGGTGACTGGGGACTGGGGACTGGGTAATCAGTTTGATATTTCCCTATAAACTAATTACCCATTATCAATTATCAATTATCAATTATCAATTATCAATTATCAATTATCAATTATCAATTATCAATTATCAATTATGAGATTGTGGAATTTTTGGGTTAATACTTTAATTTTATCTAGTCAATATAATCCACCGCGATTTATTGAATTGTTGATGTTGCTGCTGGCGATCGCCATGTTAATTATTTCCACAATTGTACCAGATACACCTTATTTGGTGCTGGGTTTAAGTTTTGTACTTGGGGCTTCAATTTCTATTTTGGTTCGGGAAACAATATCTATCAGGGAAAATGTTCACCCACCTCTTTACCAAAGATTAATTACCCAATTTACAGCTTGTCTTTTACTCAGTGTTAGTATTTATGGTTTTGTGGATTTAATTCGGTCTTTGTAAGGGTGATTGGTGATTGGTGATTGGTGATTGGGAAAAGGTCTTATTAATTAAGAATTACGAATTGCAAATTATATAATAAAAATTATGAAACTCAGTTTGTGCATGATTGTTAAAAATGAAGAAGCTGCTTTACCAAGGTGTTTGGAAAGTGTGCAAAATTTGGTGGATGAAATTGTAGTTTTAGATACGGGTTCAACTGATAAAACGCCGGAAATTGCTCAACAATTTGGTGCTAAATTACATTATTTTCAATGGTGTAATGATTTTAGTGCGGCGCGGAATGAGGCTTTAAAATATGTGACTGGTGACTGGGTTTTGGTGTTGGATGCTGATGAGGTTCTTGCACCAGAAATTGCACCACAAATTAGAGAAGCGATTAATACAGATGATTATATATTAATCAATTTGGTGCGTCAAGAAGTTGGTGCAACTCAATCACCTTATTCTTTGGTTTCTCGCTTATTTCGTAAACATCCAGAAATTAGATTTGAACGTCCTTATCATGCTTTGGTTGATGATAGTATTGCGGCGATTTTAAATAAAGAAACTTATTGGCAAGTTGGTTATTTACCACAGGTTGCTATTTTGCATACTGGATATCAAAAATCTGCTATTAATCAACAAAATAAATATGCTAAAGCTGCAACTGCTATGCTGGAATTTTTTGCAAATCATCCAGATGATGCTTATGTTTGCAGTAAGTTGGGGGCGTTGTATGTGGAAATGGGTAAAGTTAATGAGGGAATAGAGTTATTAAATCGGGGTTTAATTCAGATTGTTGGTAGTCGCAAAAAAACAGATAAAAAACCTTTTGCTTGGTTGAAAGATTCACCTTCTAATCAGGTGAGAAATCTGTGGGATCAAGATATTCAAGAAATAAATTATGATATTTTGTATGAGTTAAATTATCATTTGGGTATTGCTCATACACATTTGAAAAACTATTCTTTGGCGATTTCTTATTATCAAGCGGCGGTTAAATTACCTATTTATCCTTTGTTGAAATTGGGAGGATATAATAATTTGGGTAATTTGTTGAAAGCGATGGGAGATTTGCCAGGGGCGAAAAATGCTTATGAAACTGCTTTGAAAATTGATGATCGTTTTGTGATTGGGTATTATAATTTGGGGATGGTGTTTAAAGCAATGGGTTTGTTTGTTGAGGCGATTGATGCTTATAATCATGCGGTTTTTTTAAATCCTGATTATGCGGAAGCTTATCAAAATTTAGGGGTGGTGTTGTTGAGAGTGGGTGATGTGAAGAATAGTTTGGCAGCTTTTGAATATGCGATCGCTCTCCATGAAAAAGATAATCCGCAAGAGGCTAAAAGGTTGCGTCAGGGTTTACAGGAAATGGGATTTTTGAGGTGACAGGTGACAGGTGACAGGTGACAGGTGACAGGTGACAGTTTTTAGAGTTTGATTATTCAGGGGGTAGGGGTTTAGCTTTGCTAAACCCTTACAATATTTTTATGTTTTTAATGTTTCAATCCCTAATAGGGAGTAATGGAAATTGCAATTAGTTGGCAGTGTTGCCATATCTGGGCATAATCCCGTTTCAATCCCTAATAGGGAGTAATGGAAATTGCAATTCAGGAGTAACCCACTGGAGACAATGCCAAATACGTTTCAATCCCTAATAGGGAGTAATGGAAATTGCAATTGTTACGGAGTGGCAACCACAAAGCTCCGCCAATCTGTTTCAATCCCTAATAGGGAGTAATGGAAATTGCAATTTCAAAGTGCAACACCAGAAAACATCAAAGCACTAAGAGTTTCAATCCCTAATAGGGAGTAATGGAAATTGCAATCGCGCTCGGTGAATTTGCTGTATTCCGTCTTGCGGTTTCAATCCCTAATAGGGAGTAATGGAAATTGCAATTCTTGCTGAGTCCATCTTTTTCGGGGGCGCATTAAAATTCGTTTCAATCCCTAATAGGGAGTAATGGAAATTGCAATATCTACTACCATCATTTCCCCTGCCACAATCACCGTTTCAATCCCTAATAGGGAGTAATGGAAATTGCAATTCGCTTGTCCTGCTTGTTATTGGTCAAGGACTTGATGGAGTTTCAATCCCTAATAGGGAGTAATGGAAATTGCAATAGCGGGCGGCTGAAAGCCTATATATATGTAGTTTTCAAGGTTCAATTGCGCGAATGAGATAATAATAGTCGATTTCAGAAATTGTGTCAAGGGGTAAAATGGCTGAAACTCTTGCTGTGTAAAGTGCGCGGGTGGGTGAGTTGGATAAAAATCATGAAAGCCTTGTATAGAGATAATTTCAGCCATTTTTTGTTCACCTAAAATTTTTACACCCACCCATCCGCGCATCAAGCAAAGAAAACAGTGTGATCGCGGGGTTGCTCACCACCGATTCTTTCTATCTTACCGTGACAGCAAGCACAAAGGAAATAGAAACGGATGCTGTCAGTATCAGCCTTGATCAGCTTATGGAGACGCGATCGCAGTTTGGCATACTGAGTATCAGTCAATTCACATTCAAAAATACTATACTGTACCCATTGGCCATAAGACTTGAGGATATTGTGAATTTTAGTCCGCCGCTTATCCTCAGAAATATCGTAAGAAACAACAACATTCATAAATTAATAATTGAAAATTGATAATTGATAATGAATCAGTGATTGGTGATTGGGTAATAAACTATTTACTGTCACCTATCACCTGTCACCTGTCACCTGTCACCTAATAAACAAAGGTGGATACTTGTCAGTTGTTCCCATCAAATATTTAGCTAATAACCGAGCTTGTAATTCAAAAGATTCTCGATAAGTACATTTTTTACCCATTACTGGATGTTTAAAATCTGATTGTTTTTTCTTCTCATAATTAGTGAGAAAAATTTTCCTACCTTCAGCAGTAAGAGAAACAGCATTACTCAAGGGTTCACTAATAAAATCATCTGGCTTTAAAAGTTGTTTATTCAATAAAGTCAAAACCAAAGAATCAACCACCAAAGGTCTAAATTCCTCCATCAAATCCAAAGCTAAAGAAGGACGATTATAACGATCAAAATGGAGATATCCCAAATAAGGATCAAAACCCACAATATTTACAGCAGCTTGGATATCATGACGTAATAAAGAATATCCAAAACTCAACAAAGAATTTACCGGATCAGTAGGTGGACGACGGACACGCTTAGTAAATTCAAAATTAGGATTAAGAATTAGGCGATTAAAACAACCAAAATAAATCGCACTACCAGCACCCTCTAAACCACGCAAAGAATCAATATTTTCAGTTTTATCAATCGCTGCAATGACATTTTCTAAAGGAGTAATATCAGCAGACAAATCAAGATTATCAGATTCTCGTTGACGACGCACCAGAAGTTGACGATAATTTTTTAATTTTCCCCTCACAAAACCCTGCACAACATGAACTGATTGAGGTGTATTTCCCGCAGCTTGCCATTGAGCCTTTCTCACAAAAATATTACCAGACATTTGCGGTTGTAACTGTCCTAAATAATGACCTCTTTCATCAATAAAAGATAAAGGAATGTGACGATTCATCAACTCAGAAACCACCGCTGGTGAAACAGTAGAACGACCCAAAACCACTACACCATCTAACTTAATAAATGGTACATCTATGATAGTTTTCTTATCGAACTTAACATTAATTCTTTCATCAACCTTACCGATAAAAGAATCAGCTTGTGAAATGTAAAGAGTACCCATGATAAAATCCTCAAAATAAGTGACAGTTTTTAGGTGACAGGTGACAGGTGACAGGTGACAGGTGACAGGTGACAGTAAATAGTTGATTACTCAATCACCAATTCATTATCAATTGTCAATTGTCAATTATCAATTATCAATTAACTTGCTTCTTGATAACGTCCAACTTTATCAACAGCTTGGGGTAAACATCGAAAAAATAAACTACAACCATCACAGCGTTTTGTTTTTACAGGATTTGGCATTGCACCTGTAAACAACAAAATTTTTACAGCTTCAATTGTGGCAATAGTATTAGCTCGTAATTCTGGAGTAATTTCTACTAATTGACGTTGATGAGTTTGGGCATAATAGATATAACCAGAATTGATATTTTTCCCCGTCATTTCTTCCAAACACAAAGCCTGAGCGCACACTTGTAATTCATCATTATCCCATTCTCCTTTGCGTCCGCGTTTATATTCAATAGGGTAATATTCACCATTTTCAAATTCAATTAAATCAGATTTACCAATTAATTGATATTGATCAGATTTAAGATAAATAGCCCGTATTTGGTAAGTTTCATCTCTGTTTAATTCGCTCATTGTATGAACTCGTTCATGTAGACTTGTGCCTTCAATAGTGTATTGATTATCTGTAAATTCACCAGCACAATGAATCAACCAACAACGATGGGGACAGTAGGAATATTGATTTAATGAGGCAATGTTAACGTAATCTTCTGGAGAGGTGATAGAGGATAGCATATAGTATTCCCAATTTGATTTTCAAAACAATAAACAAACTAATTTGTAGGTTGGGTTGAGAAAACCCAACAAAATTTTTTCCTGTGATGATGTTGGGTTTCCTTGCGTCAACCCAACCTACTTTCTTCTGGCCATACCCATTCCCATAGTCGTTTTTCTCCCAATACCTGCATATAAAGCGCAGTCAGCTAAAGCATTAATTTGTTTAATTCTTGTTGCTTCCACATTACCCAGAATGCGATAACTAATGTCACCTAGACAACCAATAAATTTATTTTCATAGTTGCTAATAACTTCAGTTCTGATATTAAAAGCACTAGGATAAATTGATTCCAGGGGAATATTAGTTAATTCAATTCCACTATATTTATTCCACCTACTAAGCAAACTATTAAAAACAGATTCTTTGGTAGGTAAAACATTATCAAAACCACCTTGACGAAAGGCTACAGGTGTGGAAAAGATAAAATTAATGATCCTTTCTGTTTCACTTGCTGCTTCATACAATTGAGGATATGTACAAACATTAGCCCAAGGTTGGGTAGATTGGGGTGTACCTTGAATGCTGGTAATAAATAAATTAGCAGATCCTAAATGCCAAGGTTGTTCCGGGTTAAGATTCAACCATAAAGGTGTGAGTTGACTAAATAAATTGTCATCTAATAAAGAGATGCGCCACCAACAGGGAGTACCAGCAGGAATTGGTTTTTGATGATTATATTGTAGGATCAGGAATTGAGTTTTATTTCTGTTTTGGATTTGTAAAGGTGAGAGAGTAAAGGCTTTATCGGCGTTTGATTCGTGGAGATAGTTGCCTAATTTTCTATCAACAGAACTGACTAGATTCAGGAATAAGGCGTGATAGTGTCTACCGGAGAGGAAATTGGGGTAGATGGGGGATTGGGGGGTGATATTGAGGATGAGACTGTGGGGCATAATTATTAATGGTTAGTAATTTCTTAAAGCCCCCCTTAAAAAGGGGGGTTGGGGGGATCTGAAATTTTAAGCCTTAAATTTGTACTGCATTTGTTTGGGAAGTTTTACATTTTTGAGGTCATCAAAATAGTAATATTTTCCTCGCATTTGTACATTTTGACTCAGGCTAACTGGAGGCATATTTACCGCTAAATGAGTGCTTGAACTAGAATCCGCATTAGGGGGTCTAAGTCATCAGGAACACGATAACTATCAAGTCCTTGAATGAGATGTTTATTAATGCGATCTAGTTGAGCAAATTCCCAGATTTTGCCAGTGGTAACTGAACCAATAATGTGAGTTTGTTGTGGATTTTCTTGCCATTGATCTAGGGCGATTAATTCTGCAAAAAGTTGTGTCATACCATAATCTAAATCCTCTTTTTTAGCTTCAATTACTAAGAGGTTATGGCGATTTTTGATGAGATAATCAAAGTAACCTTGTAGTTGTTCACTGACTTTAATTTGATATTCAATTCTCACCTGTGATTTAGTATAGTGAACTAAGTCTAAAATGATGGGAGAAATTAATACTTCTCTGCGACTTGTTTCATTAGCTAAATCAAAGTATGGGAGAATTTCATCAAGTCTTTCTTGCAGTTCTGTTAATCGGTCTAGGTTTTGTTGATATTGGGGTAAATTCAAACGTTTTCTAGTAAATGTATAGCCAAATTCTTCAGCAAAATCTTGAGGGGAAATGTGCATCTCAAAATATTTGCTAAATGTATAAGACTGAGAGGGATCGAGAATGGTCATTATCTAATTTTCCTCAGTTTCAATCTTGTTATGGATATGAAATTAAGCAATCAAAACTTCATCATCTGGAAGTTGTAACTGTTTAAACTTCATGGCAATTGTTAAGATACCTGATAAACCTGTTAAAAATTGATATTCTCTTTCACCATCATTACAAACAATAGTTATAGGATAGGAAACTATTCCTTGTTTACGCAATTGAAAAATCACAGCAGCATTAGTTATGGGACAAATAATTACTCCTGGTAAGAGATATTTTGATAACATTTGTAATGCAGGTGTTGGTCTAATTGCATCTCCAATCTTGCGAACAACTTGACAATTAGAAAAAGCGGTTAATTTATTTATTTCCGTACTAGCAAACTCTCGTTTACTATCACGGTAACGCATTCTAAAACTGATGTTATAGATTTCTTTTGCACGACTTTGGATTTCTATAACTTCACCGTTTTGGAAAAATTCATAATACCTCAATAAGTGAAAAGGATCTAATTGTGTTTCTTCAGATTCATCTAAAATAAATCCATGCGGATCTCGAATCGGAAGAGTGTCAAATAAACTGTAGCGGAAACTAAATAAAGGTGCATAGCTGGTACTGAAGATTTCAGCAAATTCTTTTAAATCAGCCAGTATATCATCTCGCTTTCTAAACTCCTCCTCATATTTTTCTATCATTGTCAATCCAGCTTGTAAATCATTCCATTCTTCAGGTGATGTTATCTCGATAAATCTTTTAATAAAAGCTTGACGACCTTTAATTCTTATCCAATCTTTTTTAATTTCTTGGATAGTTTTTTCAGCAATAGCTTCTGCACCTCGCAAAATTTTCATTCTGTAGCGGCATTTTTCCCAAGTCCGTTTACTTTCAAAAATTAGTCTTAATGTATCAAACAGTTGGGGAATTAATTCAGCACCAGGTATTTTATCAAGTAATTCTTCCAATTCTAATAAAGGACGTGCTATTTCTAGTGATGCTTCTGAATGCCAATAAACTTTGAGGAAAGGTTTATCTAAACAAGGAAGTTTATCTAACATCTCTTTGAGTGCTGCACGTCCACCAGTAGTATCAAGAGAAGTTATATCTTGTTCCCACGCTTCAGCAGGTAAGTAAGCAATAGCTTCTGAATCAATGTTAGTTTCAGATTTACCTAAAACACGGCCTACTCTACCTATTCTCTGCCAAAATGCCGAGCGATCGCGTGCTGAAAAAATCAACCAATCTAAATTTTGTCTTGTTGGTTCAGGATTTCTTTCAAAATTAAATCCTACATCTACAGTGCTAGTTGCTAAAATGATTTGACGTTGCATAGCACTATGTCTATCTTTTTTCGGTGCGGGTCCTGTGATACGTCCAATATGTTCACTAAGTCCTTGCTGTTTTAGTAAATCTGAGAGACGATTAATATTATCCAGAGAATCAAGAATTACTGCACCATTTTCATTTGGTTTTTCTTGAAAACGTTTAACAACTTCTGCTGCTAATTCTGTTAACCATTCTTCTTTATTGTCTGGTTTAGGTCGTAATTCTAAATTAACTGCTGTTTGTGACGGTAAAAGCTGACCATTATTTGCTTCTCCGTCAATTTTTGCTATCCTTACACCTGCATTTTGTAAATTTTCTAATGCTAATTCACAAGCTGGTTCAGGTGTTGCTGTCAATAATACTACTTTCCGTCCATACTGGAAAAATTTAAAAACGTGAGAATAAGCAAGATAAAATAACATCCCTACTAGCTGTTTAGCATCATAAAGATGAAATTCATCAAAGATAACTGTGGAGAATTTAGTGTAAAAACCACTAGCAATATTACCTTTATCTAACCTGTTGTATGCAAAGAAAGTTGCATAGTAAAAAATATCAGGGTTAGTTACTAGCAGAATCGGTGTATTAGCACCGACATCACTAAAAACAGTCGCCGGATTTCGCAAAACATTATATAGTTTTTCTCCTGGACGATTGCCAACTTTATCACTAGGCCAGCTTTTAATGTCTTTAGCTGAAGCTGATTTAACTACATGAGGTAAATTGGCATCTTTAAGAAATTTTTGTGCTGCTTCTGTTTGTTGTTCAATTAAAGCATTAGTTGGAGCTATATAAACAGCACTTTGGTTTCTTTGATGTAATAAAACTGTTAACCCAGCTTTAGTTTTACCTGTACCAGTGGGTGCTAAATCAAGGATAATATCAGCATCTTTTGATTTTTCAAATACATCAATTTGATGTTGTAGTGGTTTACTACCCATGAAAGATAATTCATCTGGAGATGCACAAGCTGAAATACTCCGATCTTCTAACCTGATCACTAATTTTTGATTACTCATTTCTGTTTTCTCTACCACAATAATGTAAACCTGCGGGTACAATCATTTCGCCAATTTGCCAAGCTGCACCACGGAAGTGGAGATTTTTTAATATCGGTGCAGGAGGTATAGAAATCAAATCAAAAGCAAATACTTCTATTTGTGTTGGTAAATCTGCCACATTTAGATAAAATTGACTTTTATATTCGCCTTCTGGGAGTAAAGTTATAGGAAATTCTTTTAAAACTTTTACCTTTACTTTACTAGCAAATTTTCCCACACGAATATAATCTGGTAATTGTTGATTTCCAAATACTAATGTTTGGAATTTATTACCCCTTTCAATCATGCGTAATCTTCCCGTTTGAGGAAAATTACTTGCTTTAAATGAATTGGGTTTTCCCTTGCTTTGAAGTTGTAATTGACGTTGCAATGGTAAATCTTCTCTGGCAGTTGCTACACGGTTATTAGTCATGGTATACCAATAAGCATCAGAAAGAGCGTTAAATCTTTCAAATCTAAATGTAATTCTGCCTATTGGTGAAGCTGGTAAAATGTAGCAAGATGACGCTATTGCTTGGAAATCTTCTTTGTAGGTTGGTCGTCCTGTAGCCTGACCTTGGAGACGATAGGGGGAATTTACCCAACCTAAAGCATAGGTTAAAGCATAATTCCCAAGTAACCCCTCAGTGTAATAGGTATCAGACAACTCCCTAGAGGCAAAAAAGACTGGTTCAAGACAGTTTAATTCAATAAGTTTTGCCTGTGAAAAAGGAATTGTTGACATAATTTAACCCTCTACTTCAACTGGAGTATTTTTGTTTTTAGCTTTACCTTTGCCTTTGTTTTTTTCAGGTGCAACTTGACGGAAAGGTTCATAGGATTGACTTAAACGTTTGAGAAAAGTATCACGTTCTGCTTCTGACCAATGGGTTTCTACATCAGTAATTAAATTTGTTAATTCTTCATCTGATAGTTGCACAGAAACCCCTCTTCTATTTTGCCAGTTGGTAATTACTTGTTTCGTTGCTGCAATGACTCGATGAATATTTAAAGGATGTTCTAAAGGTTCACCTAACGTATCATAGGTAGCTTGTACAAGTTCCAAAGAACTAGGCAATTCTGTAATACTGCCAAAAACACCTAATATTTGATTTTCCATCCTTCCTACACGACTAGAAACAGCACCATAACGACTGGTAAAAAGAATATTTCCAACAATGTACCGCAGTTCATCAGCAGTTACATCTTTGAGGGTGACAACATCTAAAAAATGAACTCCTGGTTTGATGTATTCGCTGGTATTTAAAGCGGTGGAAGGATTGCCTTTTTCATCTCGCATTGTGCCGTTTTCATAGATGGCGTTAATAGTGCGATCGCCTACCACATCAGTAGCAGATAATATACTAAAAGCATCTTCAGTCCAAATACGGCTTTTTTGTGCGCCACCTCCACCAGCAGCAAAACCATAAAGGAAACAATCTACACACATTTCACAAGGTGCATTAGTATTTAAAGAACAAAGAGAACCATCTTTGCTGTATAAAAGTTCATGCGCCCTTAAATGTTCTCTTCCATAACGTCTTTCTGGTGCTACTTGTTTACGTTTAGTCATCACCAACCGTTGAATAATATTATCATTATTCACACCAGCTTGAACAAACTCATTACACATTGATTCACCAGAACCTTCTGTGCGAAAAATGGTTTCTGAGTGAGTAGTTCTGAGAACAATTAAAGTAATAAACCGACCTTTGGGGAAATTTTCATAGGTGGTTGCAAGAACAGGGGAAAGTTTTTGAATTGACATGATAAACTCCTAGTTAGTTAATGGTTCATTAAACATTTGTATTTGTGTCATCAGAATCATTTTCTGATTTACTTTTTAGCTTTGTACGTGCTTCTTCTAAGAAAAATAAATAAGCAGCTTCTAAAGTCTTTTGATCAGATAACAACTTTTCTGGACGTGCAGAGTAAACCTCCTCATATAGCTTGCGTAATATCTCATAATATTGCTTAACTTGTTCAAGTTTTTTCAATCCTACATTATATTCACTAATCCTATCTAAACGAGTATGATATTGCTGAACTAAAGCTGCAAACATTACCTCCAAATCCAAATAAGGTTTTTGATTTTTTACAGCAGTAATAAAAGCTGTGAAAGGTTCTGATTGAGCAGTTCTTTTAAATGAACTTCCCCAAATTCTGCCTTCTGCTGCAATTTGAGCAGCTTCTTTCAAATACTTAGTCAAAAGTGAATTATCATTAGGCATAAGGCTCTCCAGTAATGTATTTAAAGGCTGACAAATTCGACTCCAAATAACACTCAAATTTGGTTCATCTTGTTCTCGTAAAATCCGACGTAATAAAACAAAGTAAAGTTCAATTGGTCTATCACAAGTACGAGCCAAATCATACAAACAATCATCAGATTTTTGAATACTAGCAACAGATATTGCTAATTCTCCAAGACAACGTAATCTTTCAAGAATTTTTTCTGCATCCTGACTTTGATCATATTGCCCATTTCCTAGTAATGGTTGCAGTGCAGAGGGAATACCTTCAACTCTGCCATATACATCATCAAATAAATCTACCTCCATATTGCTGCTTAAAGTAAAAGAAAAACCAATATCTAAAGATAAAGATATTTCTAATCCTAATCTCAGTGATTTTAGCAAAGCTAAAGAAACATTAACATCTCCCCAAACTAGAGGAATAATCACAGATGTATGAACAAAATCTGGTCGTTTAGGTAATGCTGCACCAACTACCTTATTAGCTTTAAATTCAAGTTTGTTATCTCGATAAAGTTGTAATTGATCAACAGTAATAGTACCACCTTCAGTATTTGTTGCTGCCAGTTGTTTTAACAGTTCACGCCAAATTCTCAAAAGTTCAGGAGCAGAACCTTTAGGTAATGCTAAATGTAAATAAAGAGGTTCTTGTTTGCTAACTTTAGGAAAATTAGCACCCACTGTCATTAGTTGATAAGCTAAAGCAGCAATAGAATCTGCTTGTCTTTTTGGTTCAGCACTAATACCACCTGGTAAACGATTAGAAAAAGCCTGTACTTTTGTTCCAGGAGGCATATTTGCGGAAATTAATTCATCTATTTCACTGGATGTAGCACCTAAAGAACATCTTTGTCTAGGATTAGCTTCTACATAAGCATCTAATTCATTAATTCCCATTAGCTGATTAGCAAAAGGTAAATTTACCATTCTGTTAACTGCTAAAATCATTTCTTCAGATACTTGTATTTCTTCAGAAGTTTCTGTACTGTTATTTCTTAATTTAAAAGACTCTTTGAGAGCTTCGTTAATACCTTCAATGCCATTAATAGCGGCTTTTGCTGCAAATAAAGGTCGTCCATACTGACCATTAAATGGTTCAAGCGCAAGACGTTGATGTTCAGAAATTCCAGTATGATGAGCGATTTTATCCCAAACTTCTTTAGGATTTAAACCAGCTTCTCTATAACTCAAATAAGCTGCTTTTAAACCTTCAGATATAGCAAATTCTTCTGCACTACTTACAGGTAATAATCCCAGTTCAGCCGCTTTTTTTAGTGCTTTCTCACCAGCATTATCACCCCATTTACTTACATCTTTAGCAATCTTATCTGATTTATAACCAGCTTTTTTCTTTTCTAAAAGAGCCTGAATATTAACCAAAACTTCATCAACATTTTGTTGAATAGCCTGATGAGTAACTTTGATACCATCTTTAGTAGGTCTGACAAGTTTCTCAATATTATTACCAAAAACTTGATCAATTTTATTTTGCCAAACAGCAGCGATTTCGTTTGTTAAATCTACATTTGGTAAATTTGCCCCTTCAAACAGTTCGCTATCTGGAAAAATTGCGATGGGATGAAAGCCATACTTTTGTAAAACTTCTTCACAAGCACCCAGTAACAGAGATGTAATATAACCTTTATCTTCTGATAAACGCACTCTGAAAAAATTACATTTTCTGCCGAAAGCAACGGTTAATTCTGTTTCTATTTTGCGAAATCTTAGCGCATCTGGAATACCTAAATCAAACAAATCAGCCGCAACTAACATTGCCGCCCAACGTTCAATATTTGGGTCTTCTGGTAAAAATCTAGCACCATCACTGGCACTGTGACCTGAATGGCGTTCAATCAGTTTTCTGACTAATTCTAAATCATCTTCTGTGTTTACAAAGCTAAGAACACAAGCCTTTTCAAGCTGTTCTTTTAGAAAGTCTTGATCCCTAGCTAAAGTTTTAACATTTCGTCCTTTAGAACCTTCTAATTTATTGAGGTCATGAACAGCAGTTGCAGCTAATAATAAAGGTCGTTTATCTTCTGCTACTTCTGCTATGCGGCTAACTGTCAAAATAAACTGACAAGCAGAGTCTAAATGTTCTGCAAGAGTTGTACCCTTTCTCACACCAGTTTGATCATGATGTGCATGATTTTCAT
The DNA here is from genome assembly GCF_014696235.1 of Sphaerospermopsis sp. FACHB-1194. Lineage (NCBI taxonomy): Bacteria > Bacillati > Cyanobacteriota > Cyanophyceae > Nostocales > Aphanizomenonaceae > Sphaerospermopsis > Sphaerospermopsis sp. FACHB-1194. The sequence goes on from NZ_JACJPU010000031.1 coordinate 30,443, forward strand.
AAAGCTGGGGGCGAATTTCACTAAAGTAACGTTCCTCCAAGGATATGGGAGGACGATTTAAAAGCCGACCACGTTTAATCATATTAAAAGATGGAAATTGTAATATAATTTCAAAATCTATTTTCAGGAGGTCTAATTCTGACCCTATCTAATTCAGCAGTGACAATTGCACCAGACAATAATTCATTTCCGTAAAGCTGGATAACTCGTAAACAAACTATTGATTGTTCTTTAGTTGAGAGATTAACTAAACGCAAAATACCACAGTGAGGATTTCCCCGCAAAATTGCTAACTCTCCAAAATCTTTATCCAGTGTAACTAAAATCCTACCTTCACGATAAGCAGTTGCTAAAATTTCCTCATCACCTGGATCTTTTGGCCAGTCTCCAGACCAAATCACATCATATCCTTCTGTTTGTAAGTTGGTAAGCACCCTAGCATTAATACAAGTATCTAGTAATATTTTCATCTTGGGGTTTCTATCAATAAAGGTTCAACTCTTTCATGTCCAACTAATCTCCGTGCATAAACTAAACAGGCTTGCACATCTTCCCGTTCTAACCAGGGATATGCTTCTAGCAAAGTTTCAATGGTATCTCCTGCTGCTAACATTCCTAAAATATGTTCAACAGCTAGACGACGACCACGAATTATGGGTTTACCGCCAAAGATTTGGGGGTTAAATGTGATTCTTTCTAGTAATGTTTGTTCGTTCATTGTTTACCTATTTAGCGAAAAATGCTTTATTTGGATCAATGGAAATTCTGGACAGCAAATTATCATCGGTCATAGTTTTTGACCTCACTAGCTACTATTTTTAGAAAATGGGAGTAGGAGAAACTACCCCCAGTATGTCAGAAATTCTTTTTAAGTGTTGCCTATGGCGAGCGAAGCGATCGCTTTTGACTCTTTTACTAATCTATACTCATACTTTTGACCGTGAGTACGTCTTTTTTCAAATTGATAACCTTGTTTCTTGAGAACGTGCATAGTTGCAGAAAACCGGTGGCTAATTTTTTCGACTAGCTCCTCTGTAGAATACCAAGAAGCATCTGACATAAGCTGAAGCATACGATCAGGCAGATTTTCTTTCATAAGAAATCATGTCAATAGGTTTGCGCCGAAGAAGCCATATCAGTGTTAACCTATGAGATACCACTCAACACAGGTGAACTGGAATGACTTTCTTTCAGTTCTCCTAATCATAGCATTTATTTTTAGGTCTATAGGAGAGATGTGAAGGCAAAATAAAAAATTTTCCATTAGCTTTGCCCAAGATGTATACTAGAGAAGCCTTGAAACTAAAACCTAATCCCTATCAGGGATTGAAATTATAGAAGAGATGTGATCAAGGCTTTAATACACTCATTAATCCCTATGAGGGCTTGTATGCCAGAGCTAGACTCTGGCTTTTTTTGTATCTGCATAGATAGTAACCTTGTATTTTTCCTCATTTCATTTATCTATCCCCCTTGTATACAGATACAATAACTGTAAATCAGCAATATGTCAATAATGTAGTTACACTTTTTAGATGAATAGGAAAAAAGAAACAATTACACTGTCAATTCCGGCTGGAACAAAGGAACAACTAGAAGAAATCGCCCGCAAATTGCGGATCTTCTGGGGAAAATCTCCTAGTATCTCTGGTTTACTTGTAGCGATCGCCCAAAAAGAGTTTGAGGTCGGTGAACCTTTCACCCTCAACTCCACACAAGTAACCGCACTCCAGCAAGCTATAGGAATACTCAAGGATTCCGGTTTTATTGAACAAGCGCAAACTGTCTCTAGTTTGTTACTTGAACGCGGACAACTTGAACAACCGATGCGTCAATTATTACTTCAGCAAGTTAGCCAACCGACGGAAGCATGGCGCATACTTGCAGATCAATTTCGCCAAAGTCAACAACCATTTCACTTACTCTATACCAATTCTCAAGGACAGGATGTATCATTTACAGTGCGTTATGCGGAAATTGCTTTTGAGGAAAAGCGTTTTTTCTTAAATATTTGGTGTGATGAAACTGAAGATATTGTCAAACCTGACTTTCCAGAACTTATACACAACCGTTGTTTACGTCTGGATAGAATCAAAGGTGTTGTCCCAGTGAACGGACAATGGCGGCATGAAGGGCTAGATACCCTAAAAATACACTTACACTTTTATGGGGGAATGGTGAAAGCTTATGAAGCAAAACCCAATGACATCAGTAACGAAGTTGTAGGAGAAGTGCGTCAAGTGGTAAGAAAAGTGTCAAACCCTTTTTGGTTGGTGCGGGAAGTGTTGCGTTATGGGGAAAATTGCGAAATAGTCTCACCGGAAAACGTGCGATCGCTCATCAAGAAAAAACTGATAGAACAATGTCAAAAATATGACATTTTATAGGTGACAGGGAACAGGTGACAGGGAACAGGTGACAGGTGACAGTTAAGAAAAGAGGTGGGGACATTGGTATCAACTTAACATAAAACCTCTATCGCGCAAGGAACTCAAGTTCCTTGCTAATAGAGAAAGTCATCTAAAGATGACTAAACACTAGGAAAATTGATTAGTCCGTTTTAACGGACTTGAGCTATGAGACAGAGAATTTATTCTCTGGCGGGTGTGGAAGCTAACAGATAAACCCCTACTAAAAAACTACTTTCTGTCACCTGTCACCTATTCACCGTCACCTATTAGATCCGAGAACGCACAAACTTCTCTAACCTATCCATCCCCTTTTCTATAGTTGCCATATCCGTAGCGTAGGAAAGGCGGATGTTATCATCAGCACCAAAAGCCACACCGGGAATAACAGCAACTTGCAATTCTTCTAACAAAGCGTTGCAAAAATCCAAAGACTTCAAACCGGTTTTGCTGATATCTGGGAATAGGTAAAAAGCACCATCGGGTTTAGGACAACTTAACCCAGGAATAGCGTTAAGTCTGTCATACATCACCTGACGACGTTTAGCAAACGCTTGACGCATTTCCTCTACACATTCTTGGGAACTTTCCAAAGCAGCGATCGCCCCATATTGAGCAAAGGTACACACATTAGATGTACTATGTCCTTGAATGGTACTCGCTGCTTTAATAATTTCCAATGGTCCGGCTAAATAACCTAGACGCCATCCTGTCATAGAATAACCCTTAGCAAAACCATTACTGATCAAAGTCCGGGCAAAAATATCCGCACCTAAAGAACCAATACTGATATGCTCTGTACCATCATAGAGGATCTTTTCGTATATCTCGTCAGAAACAACTAAAATATCAGCATCAACAATTACCTTAGCTAAAGCCTTAATTTCCTCTGGTGTGTACACCATCCCTGTGGGGTTAGAAGGGGAGTTAAGGACAAATAACTTAGTTTTTGGGGTAATCGCTTTTTTTAGCTGTTCTGGGGTGATTTTGTAGCCATTGGAAGCATCTGTATTGACAATTACCGACTTCCCACCAGCTAACGTTACCATTTCGGGATAACTTAACCAATAGGGTGCAGGGATAATCACCTCATCACCCGGATCAATTAATGCCACAATCAAATTGTAGAGAGAATGCTTACCGCCATTGGTAACTAACACATTCTCTGATTTATAATCAAGACCATTATCGCTTTTTAGCTTGTTGGCGATCGCTTCCCTTAACTTGGGTTCACCAGCAGCAGGACCATACTTAGTTTTTCCTTCCTCCAAAGCTTTAGCTGCGGCTGCTTTGATATGGGCTGGAGTGTCAAAATCTGGTTCTCCCGCGCTAAAACTACAAACATCAATACCCTCAGCTTTCATGGCCTTAGCTTTAGCTGCGATCGCTAAGGTGATCGAGGGTGTCACCTGACTTACTCTTGCTGCCAGTTTCATTCTACTTCTTTAAGCCAATCTCTATCATTTATCAGGATATCTCAGATTATTGGTTATTAGTCATTAGTCATTAGTCATTAGTCATTAGTCATTAGTATTTATTCTTACTGTACGGGCGAAGCATTCGGGCAATCAATTATCAATTTTATGAAAAGGCTATTTTCCGAATGCTTCGCCCCTACTGACTCCTAAAAATTAATTACTAAACATTTGCACTGCATAAATACTACCATCTTTCCCCATAGCTATGCCATAACCAAACTTTTTATATTCTGGTAAAAGAATATTCTTTCTATGTCCATTACTATACATCCAACCACGTTGGAATTTTTCCACCTCTCCATAAGTTAACCCTAAACCTGTTCCTGAACTTTGATATATATTTTCACCTAGGCCTAAATTACTATTACCACCCACTGCAACATAACGATCATAAGGACTTTTCCCATCCAGAGAAATATGATCAAAATATCTCTTTTCTCCCATATCTTCTGCATGAATTTGAGCAGCTTGTGATAGTACATTATCTACTACTAAAGGCGGTAAATTATTAAGTTTTCTATCTCTATTAACTAAATTTAAAGCAAAATTTCTTAACTCTGTTACGGTTCGCAACTGTTCTGCATTCCAAATATTAACCTGTGCTTGTCCAATTTTCCCATCACTACCACCAGAACCATTATAAAAACCAAGATTAGAAATTTGAAACAAAGAAAGTTCACTCCAGAAATAGTTAATATCCAAAGGATACCCACGCAAAGCTTGGCTAATAAAGTGCATAGTAGGAGGAGTAACCCACAGCACCATAAATAAAAGTGAATATCGCCACCAAAGATTAAATTTCTTGATTTTTTTCTTACTATTCATAGTTCAAAATATATGTTGGTAATGCACTAAGAAGACTTACGCAAAATAGGACTAAAAAGCTGATTATTGCGTAGGGGTAATTCATGAATTACCCGTACTCATGAATTACCTGTACTTTCGTGATCTTTTGCGTAAGTCCTGACTAATAAAGAATTTATCCCCCTTTTTTAGATAAAGGTTAGGGGGATACCCCAGTTCTTCAACTCACAAACTAAAACTTTGAAAAAAGTCTGAGAGAATAGTTTATAATCCTAGAAACATTAAGAAACTTTCCCACCAAGAATTTGTGATATTTCCCACAGAGATTCTCATTTTTTGGCGAATGTCTTGAATTTTCCAATTTGTCAACTGGGCTAAAGTTTGTGCTTCTTTTTCAAAACGTCGGGGTAATGATCTTTTATATTCTCTCCCCGCAGAACATTGTAAATTACCTGTAAACGGATGTTGTAAAACATAACGTCCTTGAAAAGATTCCCGGTTAGAAGTTGTTTGAAACATCAAATCTTCAGGAAACTTATTGCGAGTATAGCGAACGTGCAAACGAGTGATGTAAACATTATTATTAGAAAACGGAAAACCAAAACCTGGTGCGATTCTATTATTGTTATTACCATTATTATCTAACCAAAATACACCAGCTTGTTTGAGTTCTTCAGTATTGAGAGGTTGAGCAGAACAAGGATCACAATTACCCATATCCCAAGCATATTCTAAAAATGCTACTTTTTTATCTTCTTTGGTATAAGAAGTTTGGAACATAGATTTATAAAAGTCCCCAAATTCGTTTTTCACAAACACAGGAATATTCATATTAGAAGGAATTTTTACTGTGCGGTAGTTAGTAACTTCTGCTTGTCCTTGAGGTGAGAGAATATAAACAATCAAATCTTGTTCAGTATTAGCATTAATCATACCCAAACGAATGGGTAACATAAACTTGGGTGATTCATAAGCAATTTGTAAAGGTCTGAGAAATTGATAACCAGATTCCTCAAATTTATCTAAGTTAACTTTAGCAACAAAGAACTTCATAGAGGAACGAATGTAAGGTTTTAATAATTGATTTGCACCTCTGGGAATTTTATAACCATTGCGATTTAACCAAGTTTCCAAACCATTAGACTCTTTAGCACTGAGGATCAAAATATCATATTCACCCACATTAAACCGTGCCTCAACCGTCACACCCAAACTGTTATCTGCCATTGTTTTTTCTTCAGAACTTCCACCTCTTGCAGCGGCAGTTGGTGCTAACATTGACCGTGGTCTTATTTGTGGAGAACAAGGATCTTCATCAAAATATTCTACCAATCTAGGGGCGCTAAAAGCATCTAATCTTTCAATAATATTAGGTTGAGCAACCCGCACTTGTTCCTCTTTGATGACTGTGGGTACAGGTACGACAACTGCAAAATCTTTCACATCTCCTTGAAAATCATTAGCCATTGTTAATACTGTTTTATTACCATCTCGCGCAATGACTACTTGAGAAGCTTGGTTATATAATTTAGTATCAGCCTTAGCAACATAAAAACCACAAAAAGCTAAAGCTGTAGGGGCAAAAGATAAAACAGCTAAAAGTGCTATGATTAAGGGAATGAATAAACGAAATTTTTTCATTTTTTTGGTAATTGGTAATTGGTAATTGGTAATTGGTGATTGGTGATTGGTGACTGGTGATTGATAATTGGTGATTGGTGACTGGTGATTGGTGACTGGTGATTGGTGATTGGGTATTGGGAATTGGTAAAAATATTTTCCTGCCAATCTTATTAAACTGCTAATCTTCTTGCAACCAAGAAAATCTAGGAGAAAACCAAAGATTATCAAAGAGAACAGTTAACGGCGCAAGGACAAATAAAGCCCAAAAAACTGCGGTAGAAAGAAAGAAATAATTTCGCAAAATAAAGGTAAAAATGGCAATACAAACTGCCCAAATTATACGACCGATGGGAGCGTTAGGAATAGATCGGGGATCTGTCACCATAAATAATGCAAACAGTATTAACGAACCACTCATCAACCGATGTAAGTAAACATCCCAAGTCCAACCTAGCCAAATATTACGCACTGCTTCTAGTAGGGAATATGCACTTAAAAAAGCTGCGGTAGTGTCCCAACGACCAACTTTTTGTAAAATCATTCCTCCTGTACCAAAAAATAACAGTCCATACCACCATTCGTCCCCCCATTGTCCAGGGGAAACCCAAGCATCAGAGGTAAGGGATAAGGCGGAAATAATGCCAAAGTTGGCAGGGTTGAAAAAATGCTTATCACCTGTTTTCAAGATAAATTTGCTACTTATTGCCGTTGCTGCGGCTAAAACCATAGTTGTCCAATGGTCAGCCCGTAGTAGTAAACTAAGTCCTAAAGCAGTAATTAAAGAACTACGGAAATTAAATGTTAACTTATTGTCATTTGCTGTGGTAGTTAATAATGACCAATGACTAATGAATAATGACAATATCCATTGTGTGACTAGACAAGTGGCGATCGCAATTAAAATCAACTCAGGCCGCAATGTCCAGTCCCTAGCAGCAATTCCTAAAATCAGGAATACACTGAGAAAGAGAATTTGATAGTCTCGAATATCTGTGAACATTATCCCTGTGTACGGGTTTACCCCTAACTTTTCATTAATTTAGACTAGAGTTAGAGAAAATCATCTTCTTGTTTCAAAAATCGTAACAACTGACAACTAAGTAGGTAGGCGTTAAAAATTGTCGTTATGACAAGGCAAGAGGCAAGAGGCAAGAGAGAAGAGGTTTTTAGATTAATTTACTTTTCTTTAGATACTTTGGTTTTTTCCCGTCGTTCTACTTACAGCATATTTCATTTTAGTGAGGTACAAACGGAAATCATAAAACCCTTGTGGAACAGGCATCCTGCCTGTTAGCCTTGTACCTCATAACTTAGGAAACGGCTGTATTACCCTGACTCCTGAATAATTCATAAATTATTAAATCTTTGCATTTGGCTTTTTTCCTGGATTCATCCACGCTTCTAACCGACTAAAAGCTTGAGAAGAAACCAAGGTTAAACATAAATAAATCACAGCTACCGCTGCGTAAATTTCAAAGGCGCGATAATTTTCTGCAACTATTAACTGTCCTTTTCTAAACAATTCCTCAAAACCAATTACCGCAACTAAACTGGTATCTTTTAATAAGCTAATAAATTCATTACCCAAAGGGGGAATCATGCGCCGGAAGGCTTGGGGAAAAATTACATGACGCATAGTTTGTACAGAATTTAACCCCAATGATTTGGCTGCTTCTATTTGTCCAATTTCTATTGATTGAATCCCAGCCCTAACTATTTCTGCAATGTAAGCAGCACTATTTAAACTTAAAGCCATGACTCCCGCAACGAGGCGATTTAATGATAAGGTAAAACCCAATTCTTGCCAAAGTGCAGGTATACCAAAGTAAATCATAAATATCTGCACTAATAAAGGTGTACCTCGGAAAAAATCTATATAAGTTCTGGCTAACCACTGCACAGGTTTAATTGCCGAAAGGCGAATAATTCCTATGAATGAACCACCAATTAAACCAAAGAAAACTGATATAATTGCTAGTTGCAATGTCACCAAAACACCAGTTAATAAATTCGGTAATGATTGCAATATTAAGCCTAAAGAATTTACAGTAGGGGCGTTTTGATTTGCAAATAGTGTTTTTTCTGGTAATACTGGCGGTGTTGACTTAAACCATTTTTGATAAATTTTTGGATAAGTCCCGTTTTCTAATACTTTTGTCAAACCTTGATTGATTAAAGATAAATAAGGTGATTTTTTAGCAGTAGCAATTCCGTAAAATTCCTCTGTGAGTAATTGTTGTATAACTTTGATTCCTTGGAGATTACCTGTATTAATGGCGTATAATGTAACAGGTGCATCGTTAATAACTGCGTCTACATTTCCATTTAGTAATTCTTGTAATGCTAATGGTGCAGAATCAAAACTGCTCACCTGCGCCCCAGGTACAGTTTTAGCTGTTTCTGCTCCTGTTGTCCCAATTTGAACGGCGATTTTTTTATTTTGTAGACTTTCAAAACTATTAATTTCTTGGTTATCTGTGCGAATAGCTATCGCTAACCCAGCTTTAAAATAAGGACGAGAAAAATCTACAGTTTTTGACCTTTCTTGAGTGATGGTAATTGAACTAATTGCCACATCTACGGTTTTAGCTTGCAATGCGGGAATGATGCCATCAAAAGGTAAACTTTGAAAATCTACCTGGAAATTAGCCGCAGTTGCGATCGCTTTCATTAAATCAATAGAAAAACCCTGTAACTCTCCCCCATTCTGTTGAAACTCAAACGGTGGAAATGCTGGTTCAGTCGCTACTCGCAGAGTTTTTGCCACACTAGGATTCACACTACAACTAGCTAATAGCCAGCAACTTAAACCTATCACTAAACACCAACGCAACCAACACCCAAATAAAAATTTTACCATTTATCCCTTGATTTAAAAGTAACTTAGATCATAATCTTCTCAGAAAATTTATGGAATTTCCCCATCGCTTTACTGAGATCACATATACTCTACATAACCAGTATTTTATTATACAATAATTAATCCATGTATGGTTATAATGTTATTTATCTAGCTATTGGTATAGCATTAATACTGACTTCTGGTGTATTATTCATAACGTAAATCTATTAATTCCACACCAAAAACCTCAGAAAATGACTGAGCTATACAAGAACGCACTTCTAAACTTATGATACCGGGAATCCATTCTGCTAGACTGCCCACAGGCTTATCAGTAATACCACAGGGTACAATGCGATTAAATCCTGTCATATCAGGACAAACATTTAAAGCAAAACCATGCATTGTCACCCAACGACTCACTTTAATGCCGATAGCTGCAACTTTTCTTCCTTCTAACCACACACCTGTAAAACCGGGAATGCGTTCTCCCTGCAAACCATAATTTGCTAAAACACGAATTAATACTTCCTCAAGTTGACGCAAATACCAATGCAAATCTTGACGATAACGTTGCAGATTTAAGATTGGATACCCTACCAGTTGTCCAGGACAATGATAAGTAACTTCGCCACCTCTTTCAACTCGATGCACATTATATTCACTTTTGTCAAGGTCAAATTTAAGAAATTCCGGGTTTGCACCTTGTCCTAAAGTGTAAACTGGCGGATGTTCCAGCAAGATGAGTACATCTTCGAGATCGGGGTTATTGATGCGTTCTTTGAGTAGCGATCGCTGCCATTGAAGAGCATCTACATAAGGCATTAATTCTTTGTTATACAAAAAACAGCGGTGCTTGTGAGGTGTCTGAGTATGGATCATGGAAAAAATCAATGAGGGGAAGCAGGGAGCAGGGAGCAGGGAGCAGGGAGCAGGAAGCAGGGAGCAGGGAGCAGGGGGAAGGGAGCAGGGTGCAGGGTGCAGGGTGCAGGGGGAAGTTAATAACCCAATGCCCAGTCACCAGTCCCCAGTCACCAGTCACCAGTCACCAGTCCCCAATCACAGATCACCAATCACCAATCACCAGTCCCCAGTCACCTATTCTCTGAATATATGTTGCAAAAAAGTAAGAATTGGGTCAACAAATGTCAAGCAATGCAAAGGATCTTAAAGGAAAGTCAACGAAATAAACTTTATCCACAAGAAAGTGTTAGTTTAAATATATAACCTCAATGGTGATGGGAGGAATTACCTGCAATAAGCATCACGCCAAAACAAGAGAAATAGAATGGCTGATGGTATCTTCAGAAGTTGTTGACATCGATCAGAATCAAAACTTCTATTCTGGCTGGCATAATTAATATATAGAAAGAGCAAGCCAACAGAAGAATCACAAGAGGAGCTACTTCTAGAATTGTAAATAAAAGTTGCTCAAACTGAAAAAGCAGGTACAGAACAGCTAATAATGATTGATTGAAAGTTTTTCTTTGCAGATCCAGTTGTCTGGCAAGCAGTTGGATACTAACACAGAGTTTCACAAACTAAATCAAAGCTAGAGGTACTTATAGTTAAGATGCAACAACTTGAGAAACAAATACAAAAGCCTTACATTAAAAGCAGTTCACAATTTGTATTGGCGGCAGTGATAGACCTTACCGCAATCTCTGTGCATACAAAACCCATTCACATCAAATAAATATTTAGCTAAATATTTAGCGGGAGAGTTTACATGAAGCTTGTCATCCACGGCAAAAATATTGAAATTACCGATGCAATTCGAGAATATGTGCATCAAAAAATTGAAAAAGCAGTTAGTCACTTTCAAAACATCACGAATGAAGTAGATGTCCATTTAAGTGTAGCTCGCAATCCGCGAATTAATACTAGACAAGCGGCTGAAGTCACTATTTATGCTAATGGTAACGTCATCCGTGCAGAGGAAAGCAGCGAGAACTTATATGCAAGTATTGACTTGGTGGCAGATAAAATATCCCGTCAACTGCGAAAATACAAAGAAAGAAGACAAGAACACAAAACCCAGCCTATACCAACTAATGAAGCCGTAGTTGCCGAACCAGTAGCAGATTTAATCGGCGATCGCACTCCTGAACTACCAGGAGAAGTAGTCAGGACTAAGTATTTTTCCATGCCTCCGATGACAGTTGTAGAAGCGCAAGAACAACTGCAACTTGTAGGACATGACTTTTATATGTTCCGTAACGCCGAAACAGGAGAAATCAACGTTATTTATGAACGTAACCACGGCGGTTATGGTGTCATTCAACCCCGCAACCCTAACACTAACGGACAAACTAACGGCAAGAACGGCAAAACCGCCCAAGGTAATATTCCCATGCCGGAAAAGTCTAAAGTCTGATTTCAGGTGATTGGGGACTGGAGACTGGAGACTGGGGACTGGGGACTGGGGACTGGGGACTGGGGACTGGGGACTGGGACAAGATTTTAGATTTTAGATTTTAGATTTTAGATTGGAGTACATGAAATACAATCCAAAATCCAAAATCCAAACTCCAAAATCCAAACTCCAAAATCCAAACTCCAAAATTGTATCACCAATCACCAAATCATCTTGCAGCCAACTGTTGTAACATTTTCAAGGTTTCCTCAACGTGACCTTTAAAGTTAAACATGGAATCAAACACAGATTTAACAATGCCGTTTTGGTCTATTACGTAAGTTACCCGGCCGGGGATAAAACCAAAAGCAGTAGTTGCACCATATTGTTTTCTAACATTGTCGCCTTTATCACTCAACAGTGTAAAAGGTAAATTGTACTTAGCTGCAAACTTCTGATGAGATTCGCTAGAGTCACCACTTACGCCGATGACTTCAGCACCAGCAGCTTTAAATACTTCATATTGATCTCGGAAAGCGCAAGATTCCGCAGTACATCCAGGGGTGTCGTCTTTAGGATAAAAGTAAAGGACGACAGCCTTTTTGCCGCGAAAATCCTTTAAACTGACTGTAGAACCGTCTTGAGAGGGTAGACTAAAATCAGGTGCAGTATCTCCAATGTTGATAGACATGGTGGCTATTAATAATGGCTTAACAAATCTACATTAACTAATTATTTGTCATTTGGTATTCTCAACATTAGTTATATTTCATCAAAAAGTTCTAGTTCTAGTTGATTTGGCCAATAAGGTCTTTTTATGGGTAAAAGAGGATCGCCTATCAAGCCAGAAAGTTTGAGCAATCCATCATCAAAAGTGTCTAAAACATCCACTTTAGCCTGTATAGTAGTGGCTACATGAGTAGCATCTTTGGGTTTTAAACTTTCATATTGCCACATTAAATCTCTGGCTAATTCTCCAATTTTTCTATCTACATCATACACATAAATCCATTCATGTCTGAAAAAAGAACGTATTTTTTCCTCAACATCCTTAGAAAGTTTAGGTTTACCTTTCTCCAACCTAATAACTTCTATAAATGTTAATGCAGAGGTAACAATGATAATTTCGCCAGCTTCAGCAGCTTTGATGACTGAAAGGCATTCATTGATTTTATCACTTTCATTTTTAAGCACAGCTAAAAAAGTACATGAATCCCAGTAATGACGAGGCTTGGATGACTTTTTCAATCTTCGCCTCCTAAAATACCAATAATATCTTTAATGCGGGGAAGCTCTATCTCACTTGGAAAAACTTCCATTTCTTCAACTTCTACACTAACTTTTTGTCCATCTTCCCTAGAACGGATCAGACCATACACAGATACTCTTTTGCCAAGAGCATCCTTTACAGAGTCAATATTTTCTGGCATGAAATGGCATTTTACACCTTTGCCAGTAAGTAGATCATAAATTCTGAATAAAGGCTTTCGGCTTAAATCTATAGCTTTAAGAACACCTTCTACAGAACCAAAACTTTTATAATGAGCGCCTATAAGTTCATCAACATTGGCAACTAAATGTTGTGTAAGATTAACTTTTTTTGAATTAGCTCCTACCTGAATAGTTAATATATCTTCGCCAATTAAACCAGCTAAACACCTAGCACTTTCTAATGCTCGATCTGAAAAGAAAGGTGGCCGTTTAGGATATTCCTCAAGAGTAGCAATTCCTGTTTCTACTGTAGTAACAACTTCAGCTATTGCCGCCATCGCTACACGATCAGTCGTTATACCCTCTATTGTTAGGTGAACACTACCACTGGTGACAGATGAAACAACCCAATTTACAGATGGACGTTTTTTTTCACTCAGACTCTGATCCACTTCATGTAATATATTTGCTAATTCTTCTTGGGCTTTGCGGAATTTGTCAAACGGAAGCAACGAGCCATCAATGTCAACTGTTAGGCTCGTATGGAGTTTTCCAGATTGAACTAGCTGCGGTGGTTTCATTTTTGAGGCAAAGTGATTCAATTTCTAGTTTAAACTAAATTTGTACTTGACAATCGTTAATATACGCACACAATCTATAGGACTCCTATTTGATTTTTGAACAAGCTGTAAACCCTAAACCCTATATTATCAACGATTGATTTTCAGTATATTGAGCAAGATTCAAGTAGGATTCCTATATGTCTTCTAGGCAAATTAAGTAATTTCAGGTTTTTTGTATTGAGCAAATGCCTTGTATGGTGATTTATTAACAAAATTTTACCTTCTAACCAAGTTTATACATTTTTTTTCTTGATAACGTGCATCAAGCAGGGTAGTTTAATATTCATCAAAAAAAACTATTTCGCTTATGCGCCTGACTTCACTGGATGTATTTCGTGGTATTACTATTGCGGGTATGATTCTTGTCAATATGGCGGGAGTCGCAGAGGCTAAATATCCCCCTTTAGATCATGCGGACTGGAACGGTTGTACACCCACCGATTTAGTATTTCCTTTCTTTCTGTTCATTGTTGGTGTAGCAATGAATTTCTCTTTATCAAAGTACACCGCTAATAACAAACCTACCAAAACTGTTTACTTACGTATTCTGCGCCGCGCTGCTATTCTCTTTGTATTAGGATTAATACTTAACGGCTTTTGGAATAAAGGTGTTTGGACTTTTGACTTTAGTAGTCTCCGCTTGATGGGGGTATTGCAAAGAATAGGTTTAACTTACCTTTTTGCATCTTTGATAGTTTTAAAATTACCCCGCAAAAGTCAATGGATATTAGCAGGAATATTACTTATTGGTTATTGGATAACAATGATGTATGTCCCTGTTCCCGGTTATGGTGCGGGAGTGCTGACGCGGGAAGGTAATTTTGGCGCATTTATTGACAGATTAATTATTCCCAAACCACATTTATATAAAGGTGATGGGTTTAATTTCATGGGAGATCCAGAAGGATTATATAGTACAATTCCAGCAATAGTTAGCGTTTTAGTCGGTTATTTTGCAGGAGACTGGATTAAAAATAAAAAACAGGCTAATTCACAAACTAGCATGGATTTAGTTTTATTTGGTTTGTGTTGTTTAGTAATTGGAATTATTTGGGATGTAGCATTTCCCATTAACAAGAAACTCTGGACAAGTTCCTATGTTTTGTTTACCAGCGGTTGGGGGTTAATGTTATTAGCGGGTTGTTATGAATTGATAGAAGTGAGAGGGATAAAACGCTGGAGTAAACCTTTTGAGGTGATGGGGTTAAATGCGATCGCTATTTTTATCGCCTCAGTTTTGTTAATCAAAGTCACAGTAAGAACTCAAATTGGTACTGGTGAAAATGCCATTAGTATCTACAATTGGATTTATCAAAATATCTTGGCATCGTGGGCGGGAAATGCCAACGGTTCATTTTTATTTGCACTTTTTACCCTGTTGTTTTGGTATGGTGTGGCGGTTTTAATGTATCAGAAACGCTGGTTTATTAAAGTGTAAATAATGTAATTAAAACCTTTGTGGGACAGGCAAGATGCCTGTCCAATATTTTGTTAGATATTGTTTCCAAATAATTACGAAAATAGTAAAAATGAGTCCGCATTTGCGGACATTTACTCAACAAAATCCTTACATCAACTACACCCCAACCTCCGCAGCTTCCAAAGCATTCACTTCATCAACCACTCGCCAAATTTCCTGCATCAACTCATCTAAACCAGTGCGAGTTACAGCCGAAATAATAAAAACCGGAGCTAAAGAAAGATGATTTAATTGTGTAGCTAAAGCCTCTAAATCAACACTTGCCCTATCAACCGCATCAATTTTATTTAACGCCAAAATTTGCGGACGTTTAGCCAAACCCCTTCCGTAAGCTTTGAGTTCTTCTTGAATAGTATGGAAATCACCAATTACATCTTCACTTGTAGCATCAATTAAGTGTAATAAAACCCTAGTCCTTTCAATGTGCCGCAAAAAATCATGACCCAAACCAGCACCATGAGAAGCACCTTCAATTAAACCAGGAATATCTGCAAAAACAGTACCATCACCTGTGGGTTTTTTCACTACTCCCAAATTAGGAACAAGAGTTGTAAAAGGATAATCAGCGATTTTCGGACGTGCAGCAGACAAAGAAGAAATTAAAGTTGATTTACCAGCATTTGGTAAACCAATAATTCCCACTTCTGCTAACAGTTTCAACTCCAAACGTAAAAATTTATGTTCACCTTCTAAACCAGGAAGGGCATATTCTGGGGCGCGGTTACGGTTACTTAAAAAATGTTGATTTCCTAAACCACCTTTGCCACCTTCAGCAGCCAGAAAACGTTGTCCAGGTTCAACTAAATCACATAACAAAGCGTCCGTTTCCCCATCATAAATGGCAGTACCACAGGGAACTTCAATAATTAAATCTTTGCCGTTTGCACCTGTACAATTATTAGGACCACCACGACCACCATTATCGGCTTTAAATATATGTTTATATCTAAAGTCTAATAAGGTTTGTAAGTTGGTATCAGCCACAAAAATCACTGAACCACCTTTTCCTCCGTTACCACCAGAAGGACCACCTGCTGGTACATATTTTTCTCTGCGAAAAGCGACGATACCATCGCCACCTTTACCGGCTTGAACTTCAATTACTGCTTGATCGATAAATTGCATAATTTAATTATTGGGCATTGGGCATTGGGCATTGGGCATTGAAAATTAGCTATTAGTTGTCTTTTCTGTTTCCTATTGATTTTAAGTAAGCACTAAGTTTAGGTAACAGTTCCTCAATAATTGGTTTGAATCGGTTTATTTGTTCATTGGTTAATAATTGTCTAGAGTATGCTAGTCTTAACAAACTTATTGTTTAATATAAAGACCCTCTAGCAATTTTTACAAATCAGCGATTATCTTGGTCATTATATCGCCCCCTGCCTTCCTCAATATTGGTACAAACACTATCAGCAGCCTCACAATTTGCTTGCCTATAGTATCCTTGGCGAAATAGTCCCATTCTTTAACAATATACCAAATTTGATTAGCTAACTTTTCAGCTAATTTGTAAACCTCTAAATTTTCAAAATCTGGTCTATTCATTAAATACAAGACTTATGCACCTGGTTTATTTGTTAAGGGCGGGAATAGAGCATAAAAAATCTTCCATGCTCCATACCTAATGCCTAAATATACTGTGAAACATCCTCCTGACATTCATCAGCAAGGTAGGAAAGAGCGCGAAAGCGTAAACCTACTAATTGTTCATACAATGGGTTGATTTTGCACATTGGGGGAATATGGACTATTTTTTTACCAAATAGGGTGACATCTCTTTCAAAAGGACACTGGGAAGGAATCATTTTACATAAAAATCTGGCCACTCTAGGATCATGAATTTCTAACCCGTCTAACCAATCCCGAAGCGGGTGCAATATATCTGGTGGGTGTAGGGTGGTTTCTTGTACTTGTTTGGGATGTTCCAATGTGTGACGTAAAGCTGTGAGGGCTTGGGTGTCTAATTCCAAAGCTTGACAAAACTTGTGTAAAATTTTTTCTTCGCTGGGAGAATATATTCCATCAGCGATCGCCACCATCACTGCTGTCCGCAAAAAATTTTCCCCAACTGCTGTACCTTTACCCAACACAGCAGCTAATTCTTCAGGTGTAATTATCTCTAATGAATCCCATTTCAGACAAGGGGCTAATTCATCTTTGGTAATGCTGTTAATTAACTCCTGTTCTTGGGCATCAAAATTACCATCAGCCCAAGCAATAGTTAGTAGTCCACGTAACCAAACCGTAATTTGTTCGCTACTGTAGGGGGTTTTAACCGCACTTGTCATAAAAACTCACGCCTCAAGATATTCAAGACATTCAAGATATTATCAATCATTCATTTCTAAACTACCCCAATCGTCTGTTTTGCGCTAAAATC
The DNA here is from genome assembly GCF_014696235.1 of Sphaerospermopsis sp. FACHB-1194. Classification (NCBI taxonomy): domain Bacteria; kingdom Bacillati; phylum Cyanobacteriota; class Cyanophyceae; order Nostocales; family Aphanizomenonaceae; genus Sphaerospermopsis; species Sphaerospermopsis sp. FACHB-1194. The sequence goes on from NZ_JACJPU010000031.1 coordinate 47,871, forward strand.
CCTTTTACAAAGATTATTGATAATTTTTTCTATTTACTACTTTAAAGGAGGCAAAAGGCAGGGGAAGATTAATAATCTAATAATGCCCAATCACCAATCACCAATCACCAATCACCAATCACCTATGTTTTTTTTCGGAATTGAACATGAAGTTGCTTTTCTTAACCATGAAGGAAAGTTTGCTGATTTCTCTTGTACAAAATTTGCTGATTTTCAGCAAATAGTTGACAAATTACCTCTTTACCCCCATGACTACCCACAATTGAGGGTTGGTGATGCTGGTATTAAAAAGAAGCGATGGTATATTGAGGGTTTTGAAAGATTTGCTGATTCAGAAGCAGTAATTGATTGTGTAGCTAAAGGCATCGAAATTAGAACTACTATAAATTCTACTATTCAAGGTGCAATTGATGAATTAACAGCTAGTTTTTCTTTACTACGTGAGACAGCTGCTAGTTTTGGTTTTTCTCCTGTTTTAATCAGTTTTAATCCCTATACTTGTGTTTTTGAACCCCAACCACCATTAAATGATTTTGAACTTAGGCAATTACAAGCTTATCCAGATGAACAAACTGCCCATATTTACATGGTTTCCTATGGTCCAGATTTAAATATTTCCATAGCAGATTTGCCTATAGAAAATGTAATTGATATTGGGAAAAAACTGACCTATTACAGTCCTTTTATTGTTCCTTTTAGTTACAGTTCTCCGTTTTATAATGGCAGTTTATGGGAAGGTTTATCAGTGAGGACATTTATCAGAACTGGCAAAAGATCAGCAACATTAGTGTTTGTGGAAAACCAGGAACATTTAATTAAAAGTGTACCTTCATTAACGAAAATTGCCCGCATTCCCGCAGAAGTAGGAAGAATCGAATTTAAAGCTTGTGATAGCTGTGATAATTTTTCTATTTATGCAGGGTTACTGGCACTGTTAAAAGGTTTGGCTTTAGATAAAACCTTGGAAGGTAGAGCTATTGTACCTGATACAACTTTACATCAAATTTCAGCCAAAGCAGGATTTGATCATGATGATATTTTTCTAAATGCCACCAAAGTTTTACACGCTGCTGAAAATGCTCTAGAAAATGACCCAGATATTAAATTTTTAGCCCCATTAAAAGATATTTTGGCAAATCGCAAAACCAAATCCCATCAACTAATTGAAATGTTTGAAAATCTAGGTTCAATTGAAGAAACAATCAAGAGAACTTATGTTTGAGGTAATTGGTAATTGGTAATTGGTAATTGGATAAAAACAACTATCAATTATCAATTATCAATTATCAATTATCAATTATCAATTATCAATTATCACCTGTCACCTGCTGACTTGGTGGAATCTTCTGCATAGGAATAAGCACTTCCATTACAGATTTAACAATAGGCGCTGTCACAGTTCCACCATAGGCATTTGCTCCTTTTGGTTCATCGACTATTGCCAAAACTACATAACGGGGGGCTTCTGCTGGGACAATACCCACAAAGCTAGTAATTCTTGCACCGGGAATATATCCACCTTTAGGAGAGGCTTTTTGGGCTGTACCGGTTTTACCTGCAATACCGTATCCTTTGATTTGAGAAGCTTTACCACTTCCCTGAGAAACCACAGTTTCCATCATGTCCATGACCTTTTGGGTAGTTGTAGGTGAGAAAATCTGGCGTGGTGCTGGTAGATTAGGTGAGTAGTGAATTTTACCTTGATTATCAATCAAGCCTTCAACTACATGGGGTGTTATCAATTTACCACCATTAGCCAAAGCGCCGTGCATTTGCACCAGTTGTAAAGGTGTCAAAGAAAAACCTTGCCCAAAAGAAGTAGTTGCTGGTTCTAGATTAGAGGATAGGAATTTTTCTTGCCTTTTGAGACTGCCACTGACTGCAAAAGGCAAATCTGTATCCATTTTTTGTCCTAGTCCCAGTTTTTCTAACCAGTTATAATATGTTCTCGGCTTCAGACGTTGGATAATTTGTACCATACCAACGTTGCTAGAAGTTTGTAAAATTTCGGCAATATTAATTCGTCTAAAACTGTTAATTTCTGCGTTTTTGATAATGCGGTCAGCGACTTTAATAGTACCTGGGTCATTAAATACATCCTCTGGTTTGATGACACCATTTTCCAGAGCGATCGCCACAATTAAAGGTTTAAAAGTAGAACCTGGTTCATAAAGATCCGCGACAGGCCAATTTCTAAACAGTGAAATATCTGCTTTGGAATATTGATTTGCATTATAGGTAGGATGAGAAACCAAGGCCAATAATGAACCATCGGTGGCATCCATCACAATTACAGCACCGCGTTTAGCCTGAAACTTGTCAATCTGTTCTTTGAGTGCCGTCCGGGCTGCCCGTTGTAAACGATTATCAATAGTGAGTTGCAGTTTTAAATCATCAGAATGCAAAAATCCTTCTGGTGCATAGGTTGGCATAATTGCGCCGTTACCAGCCCGACTGAGACGCACTGTTTGCCTGGAGCGTTCCAATAGTGTCTCTTGACTATATTCAACCCCCGCCTGACCCTGACGGTCAAGATTAACATAGCCCACTACATTAGCAACCAAATCATCTTGTGGGTAGAAACGGGAATATTTTTGAATAAATTCCAAGCCATTCAAGCGGAATGAAATCAAGCGATCGGCAATATTTTCGCCAATACCATTAGCAATTAGAATACCGCTGCTTCTACTTTCAAATGTTTTTACTAACTGACGAGCATCTTTGTTGAGAATTGGTGCAATTTTTTCTGCTATTTCCTCCTTAGACTTATCAAATAGTTTGGGATGGGCATACAGGGTATATACTGGACGGTCAATGGCCAACATATTGTTATTGCGATCAACCACTGGGCGACGGGGTATAAAAGGACGCACATTCACCATTTGCTGGTTTCTTGCCCTTTGAGTGAGTTTTGCACCATCAATAATTTGCAGTCGATACAAATTGAAAGCCAACCCCAACCCAGCAGCAACCAATATACCCCAAACTATCAACAGTCGAGACTTGGGATTGGTTGCTTGAGCTTGAGGAAAACCATTCTCTGGTACAGCTTGTTTGTAGAACTTGCGCCGCCTTGTAAACTTTAAATTCTGCAAATTTCTCAATTTTGTTCGGCTTGGTGACTTCTGCATTGGGTTTTTTTGTGTCAGTTCTCAGTTGTTAGGGAACAGGGAACAGGGAACAGGGAATAGGGAACAGGGAATAGGGAACAGGGAACAGGGAATAGGGGTAATCAATTAGCAATCACCAATCTCTTTAAATTTTAATATCCTAATGGAGAGGAAGTTTGGGACTGCACTTGTGAATTGGGAATTATACTTGAGGATGCTGACTTTGGACTAGGGGATGTTGGTGGCAAAAAAATTGTCTCCCCTGGAGTTGGTAATCTTAGTCCTGCTTCTGCTTTTTCTCCCTCTTCAGCCATTTTTTTGATCAGTGCTGCATTGATTGTGTTCAACTGCCGCTCATGACGTTGTAGGCTTTGCAGAGTGCGGTAATATTGACTCCAAAGCTCTTGAGAATAGACTGTCAAACCATAAACCACCAGTGTTGCAGCCACAGATACAAATGTCGCAGCTGAGGAATAACGATAGACAGCGTGCAAGCGTAGCAACCATATCGGTGTGGATGCAGCAGTAGACATCTCATTTAGGTGTTTATCCTTGGACTGCCCATTCACATTTGTGGTATTTGTGACTGTTTTTTGTCCAGAATTTTTCTCCAATGTTGATACTACTGCCTCACTGACTAGAGAAGTTGATATTTTTCTAGGGGAATTACGTTTTCTTTTAGAGCGCACTACTGTGGATGCACTATTCGATTTAGAATTTGTTTGCATATTTTTTAACAGGATACTAGAGCCGATACCTTTTTGCTAACTAATGCTAACAAATGCATAAGTTGAGATTATCTCTCAACCAAGGCGTATCAACCAATGCACGAAGACTTGTGTCGAGCGCAAGCCGAGACATAAATTCCTCGCGCACCATTCAAATCTCGGTTCATAGTTTTACCATCTATCCGAGATTTGATAGTTTTAGATCCCCCTAGATTATTGATGATTTCACCAGTCCAACTTACTGTTTTTGAAGTGTATGCTTCATTAACATCAACCACTATTTTATTAAATTCGTGCGCTTTATGTTTGATAAATTGCTTGAATTTGTAGTGACTTAAAGTAAGCATTTGTCGGACTGATTTAGACTTAATCCTTCTCTTGACTTTTCTAGACATCATAGATGTCTCAAAAGTAGGAAGTAGAATCACATCAAAATTATCAACCAAAAATCTAGCTGTCTTTTTATGCAACTCGTCTACTAGATATTTAATCTTTCCTCTTAGCCGAGTTGCTGCATTTTTTAATCTCTTCTTCTGTTTGCTCTTAGCCTTAGATATTTTGCTAATTAACTTATCTAATTTGAAACAAAGTTTCTGGGTTCTTAGATTAGCATTTTCGCCTAACCATCCAAAGCAATTATCCGCAAAGAAGGTTAAAAAATTTCTAATTCCGGGATCTAAAGCTACAACACGACCTTGGTTCTCGGTTTTATGCCGTAGACTTTCTATTGGTAAGCAGATGTAATAATCTCCGTAAAATGAGACTAATCTACAATCTCCAAACCCATCAGGGAGAGGATCTTTATATTTTAGCTCTCCTAACACAGTGTGATAAATTCCTGCATCTTTTACGGCAGATTTGGGAATATAACAAGACTGCACAGGATCTTTTTTGGTTCTGAATCTACACCTGCTAATTCCACCACCATTAATATACTTTTTCTTAGCATTTTTAACAGCTTGGCAAGCATCTTTAATGGCAATAGATTTAATTTGATATGGCGCATCTTTACACCATTCAGGTAATCCTTGGATAATCCCAGTTTTTATCCCTTTCCAGTTGGCTTTTGTTTCTGGAGTTTGTAAATACCGAATTGTTTCGTTATAAACAAATCTGGAAACACCAAACCAATATTTAACCTTCCTTTTCTGTGCAGGACTCAATTTCAGATAAATCCTCTTTGATTTTTTTAAAGTATTTTCTCCAGTCCTGCATTCTACAGGAAAAGATGTGAAGGATTGATAGTAAATTTTATGGTGAGCGAAGCCGAACCACTTGGGTAAGTTCTGATTGTGGACAGTGTACAGTTTTGTCGAGAACCACGATTTGTCCACCGTTTTGCTCGACCATATATTGTACAAGCTCAAATCCAAATCTTGCGAGTCTGTCCCGACAGGCAACAACAAGGATGAACTTATCTCCTTGCAGAAGTCTGTCCAATAGGGAGCGCAGACCTTTTCTTTTGAAGTTGAGTCCTGAGCCAATATCTTTGATGATTTCTGCGTCTGGGTAGAGGGATTGCATATAAGCGATTTGTCTATCGAGGTCATCTCGCTGCTTTGAGGAGCTAACCCGACAGTAGCAAATAGTGGGAGTTCTAGTTGAATCGCCCCTGATGTATGATTCGACATCGTACAATCTTTGCCCTGCTGGGTTTTTAATGCTTTTGATTTTCCCCTCATCTGCATATCTCCTTAAAGTGTTTGGATGCAATCCCAGAAATTCGACCGCTTTTCTGAGTGGTATGTATGCCATGAGGAAAGTATAGCATTAGTTAGCGAAAGTTAGCAAATGATTAACTAGCTAATTTCCTCCCCGCAGGGGTAGGTTTTTAATATTATCTGTTGAGGCAGGACCACCGAAGACAAGGAGGTATTGTAGACAAGGAAGATTTTCTACAAAACAAGGTCTGTTTAGCCTCAGTTTTTGTTACCAATTGTACATTATTTGTACGGTTTTCCTCCCTTGTCCACTGTCCTTCCTTGTCCCCCAAGTCTTGCCCTCACGAAAATGTAAAATACCTACCCTTGTGAGGACCCCAGGGTGGGGTCAAATTTCGCTTGAACCAGGCACTTTTTGTAGCAACAGCTAATTTGCGGACAGCAGTCATGATTTTTGTAAATGATAGATTTTGTACTTAAACTTAATACATTTAAAATTATGGCAATGCAGAGCAGTCAGAAGCAATACCTAATACTCATATTGGTTTACCGTTAGAGATTACCCAAAAGTTGGGTGGAAATTTCTACTCTCAAAGCATTTCAAAAAAATCGACAAATAAGCTATTGTAGTCAACAGAGCAATTTTTAGTATTGCCTTAATTGGTGAAAGAGGAGTTATGAAAACAAAAATCTTTGGTTTGGCTCTCATGTTAAGTCTGGCTACCACTCTGGGAGCTTGTGAAGGTGGTGGCAATCCCGCTGGTACTACCACTACTCCCGCTGCTACACCAGCAGCTGGCGAGCCTGCTGACACTGGTGCTACCCCCGCTTCTGCTACAACAACACCAGAAGCTACCCCCGCTGCTACAACAACACCAGAAGCTACCCCCGCTGCTACTCCAAACTAAGACTGGATACGATAATTTATTGAGGATAGCGATTCTCTCTGCATCGCAATCACATAAATAATTTGATCAGGCATCCAGAATGGTAAACAGTATGAGATAACCTTCTTGGCAGGACCATCAAAACCAAAGCGGAGCGACTCGACTATGATAAAATCGAATCAATCCGCTTATGGTTATCAATTGATAATTGTTTCGGTAATTGTCAATTGTTCATTGTCCATGATTGCAACAATTGTCTTTACTTAGAAAGTAGCTTTATGTTGCTACTGCAATTCAGTACATCTCACTATTGTCGTAAAGCTCGACTGGTTTTAGGTTACAAGGGTATTAATTATCAGGTAGAAAATCTCACTCCTGGCTTGCACATCCTCAAGGTGAAGCCATTAACAGGTTTAACTACTCTGCCTGTTTTGTTGCCGCAAATAGAGGGACAACCCCAAGCTATTGGCGACTCTACGCAAGTTTTAAAATTTTTAGAATCGTATCAACCAGAACCTTCATTATTTTTCAGTAACCCGGAACAACAAACAGAAGCTTTGATGCTGGAAGACTGGTTAGATGAAAGCATTGGTACTGCTACAAGGTTTGTATATTATCATTTTCGGGCTGGTGAAGGTAAAAACATTGATCCCTCTTTATCCAGTCAAATAGTGATTGGTGTGGTTAGGAAACAATATGGTATTAACAATGCTAGTGTAGAATTAGCTACTAAAAGGCTGACAATTGCCCTAGAAGAATTATCTAAACGCTGGCGAAGCAGCGAATATTTAGTAGGCGATCATTTGAGTGTAGCTGATATTGCCGCAGCCGCTTTATTGAGTCCTCTAGCACTTATTCCTCAATATCGTCAAGGATATCCTTGGTTGTTTGAACGCATTGTCAAAATTCATCAATTGTGTGGTGAAGCATTACCACCAGGACTGTAAAAAGTCAAAAGTCAAAAGTCAAAAATGAGATGTATGAAATTTTGGTTTTTGGGTATAAGTACCGCTATGTTAGTGGTGGTTAGTAGCCATTGGGGAACAAAGGTCATGGCATTACCACCTGTGGAGGATATACCAGAGGAGATATTGCGGACAGAGATTATTACCATTGGGCGATCGCCTATTGATGGTAAACTCTTAACTGCTGCTGAATATGCCCAAATACAAGCGCAACTACAAACCAGCCCCCCACCAAAACTTAATGCTCAAATCCGAGAAAAAATATTTCTGTTACAGTTACGCAAGACATTATTACAGCTTTTCCCTTTTTTAGATATTTAGGGGTTGCTGAATAAACCAAAAAGCCTCATAAATCAAAGGTTTGAGGCTCTTCAATAATGGACAATTAACAATTAAAAATTGACAATGACCTCTCCCTTAAAGGGCGGATTTTTTTTGGGTTTTTTCCCCTTGAAACCCACCTTCCGCACCCTAAACTGTCACACAACGAAGATTGACCGTTTGGGGATTTGAGATTGGCGAACTGCTTGCAGCAGCGCTTCGCTATCGCCACCTAAGATTTAGACTATTTTGTATCAAAATTATCCTCAAAGGTATTCAAAAATCCGAAATTACCGATTGTGACACTAGGGGGTGCGGAATGTGGGTTTGATAGCACCGTTGAAGGTTCGTTTGTGGACTATTCAAGAATCCCCCGGCTTTTAGCCGTGGGGAGTATCAAAACTGAATCACTAACCGATACTGTTAGTAACCGGGTGGAAATAAAAAGCAAAACCTAAAACTGTATAAGCAGCTAAAAGTAAAGTTCCTTCCAACCAATTAGACTTACCATCAGAACTAATGCTATTGGCAATTAAAACCGATACCGCTACAGCTACCAGTTCAAAAGGATTAAAATCTAAATCCATTGGTTGACCCATAAACCAACCTGCAATAACCAAAACAGGAGCAACAAATAACGCTATTTGCATACTTGAACCCACCGCAACAGATAAAGAAAGATCCATTTTATCTTTCATGGCCACAGTTACAGCCGTAGCGTGTTCAGCAGCATTACCAACAATGGGAACTAAAATTACCCCTGTAAACAAAGCTGTTAAACCTAGTTTAGAAGTAGCTACTTCCAAAGAATCTACCAATAATTCTGATTCTAAAGCCACCAGCAGAGTGCAAACTAAGAGTACACCACTCCACAACCAAAGATTGGGTTTTTCATGGGGAGTTTCTTCAGCTTCTTCTATCTCTGCTACACCTACATCATATAAATAGGCGTGAGTTTTCATAGAAAATAGCAGTGTCAAGCCATAAACTAAAATTAAGACTACAGCCACAGCTAGAGACAGATTTTGTACTACTTTTTCACTAATGCCAATGGAAGTGTAGTTCATAGCTGTGGGTAGCAAAATTGCTATAACCGCCAAATTCATCGACGAAGCATTTACCCTAGCTACCACCGATTCAAAAGTTTGTTCCTTGTAACGTAGTCCGCCTAATAACATAGAAAGACCCATAACTAGCAGTAAGTTACCGATAATTGAACCTGTGATACTGGCTTTAACGACTTCTATCAGTCCAGCATTGAGGGCAACCAAGGCTATGATCAATTCTGTAGCATTACCAAAGGTAGCGTTTAATAACCCTCCCAGCACCGGACCGACAACTACAGCAATTTCTTCGGTAGCTGCACCCATCCAAGCGGCTAGGGGCAAAATAGCTAATCCTGCGGTGATGAATACTACCAATTCTCCCCACTCTAAAAAGTGCGCTGCTAGGGAAATGGGGATAAAAACTAATAGGCCAAGAAAAATGATGTTTTTAGTTGACATTATATGATCTCGAATTTTGGATAGGTATAACCAAGATATAGGATACTGTCAAGCTTTCGGAAATTCTACTGTTTCAATGATTTCCGCAGATATATAAAATAAGATGACGATTTAATTCAATATTGCAATATTTTGTTGCAAAAGTATGACTTTCAACTTGGGTTTTATCACAAAAATGGGTTTTAATAGATTACAATACCGTTAATTGTCTTGGCTGATGAGCGTTGCCAGTGATATAATCCCCAATATGAAATTTTATGCCATCTTTGATCATTTTTCATCTACGAGGGAACAGTTGCGCGAGAATGCAGATTTCCTGACATATTGAGACAATTTTTGCCAAAATTCTGATTCGGTTTGATTTTCAAGCTGTTGTTTAAAGCGGATTAGACCATAAAACAAATGTAAAAAGGTACACATAACACACACTTTCGCCACAATTGCAATTTGACCTGTAATTTTAATTGGGATAAAAATATGATGACATCTGCTGCTGAATTGCCAGTAAACTCTGGCTTAACATTAACATTAAATCAATCAGAACCAGATTCTCAACACCTGACTGAAAATGATCCCCTGAAAAAACCCCGTGGTGTATACGTGACGGTGCATGGACATTTTTATCAACCACCTAGAGAAAACCCTTATTTAGATGCCATTGAACGTCAACCTAGTGCTACCCCTTTTCATGATTGGAATGAGCGCATTCATTGGGAATGTTATCGCCCCAATGCCTTTGCTAGAGTGCTAAATGACAAAAATGAATTATTGGGGATCGTCAATAATTATGAGTACATGAGCTTTAATATTGGTCCTACTCTGATGTCGTGGTTGGAGCGCTACGATGTAGAAGTTTATCAACGAATTTTAGAAGCTGATGCTAAGAGTAGTCAAAGGTTAAATGGTCATGGCAATGCGATCGCCCAAGTCTATAATCACATTATCATGCCTTTAGCTAATGAACGAGATAAATATACACAAATTCGCTGGGGCAAAGCAGACTTTAAATCTCGTTTTGGTCGTGATCCCGAAGGTATCTGGTTAGCAGAAACGGCGGTTGATTATGCAACTATCAAAGCTCTCATTTCCGAAGGCATTCGTTTTATTGTCCTTGCACCATCCCAAGCTCAACGTTGTCGTCCTTTCGCCACAGAACATGATCCCCACCCTAAATGGCATGAAGTTGGAGGTAGTCAGATTGATCCTACTCGTCCTTATCGTTGTTATTTAAAGCCAACTCTGCAAACCACATCTTCACCTTTGAGTGTGACTAAAACCACTTCTCTAGAAAACACAGAAGGTTTACCTTATATTGATATCTTTTTCTACGATGGTCCGATATCACGGGATATGGGTTTTAGTGATGTGGTTTATAGTTCTCACCACTTTGCAGGTAGAGTAGGTGCAGCAGTACGCGGGGATCATCGTCCCGCACAGTTAATATCTGTAGCTACCGATGGGGAAACCTTTGGACATCACAAAAAGGGAACTGAGAAAACTTTAGCCTATGCTTTTATTGGTGAGTTTCCCCGTCACGGTTGGACGGTAACAAATTTTGCTCACTATTTAAGTTTAAATCCTCCGAGTTGGGAAGTGGAGTTAAAACCTGTCACCGCTTGGAGTTGCGCTCATGGTGTGGATAGATGGCAAGATGATTGTGGTTGTGGTGGAGAAGGTGGTGTTTGGCATCAAAAATGGCGCAAGCCGTTACGCAGTGCGTTGAACTGGTTGCGGGATCAGTTAATTGAAGTGTATGAGGAATATGGGAGAAAGTTATTTCGTGATCCCTGGTTAGCAAGGGATGAATATATTGAAATTTTACGCGATCGCTCTCCTGCTAATGTCACCCGTTTTCTCTCCCGTCATCAAACCCACAAACTTACTGCTACAGAACAGATAGATGCTTTGCGTTTGTTGGAAATGCAGCGCCACGCCTTATTTATGTTTACCAGTTGTGGTTGGTTTTTTGAAGAGTTATCCAGACCAGAAGGAACGCAAATTCTCCGCTATGCTGCTCGTGCTTTAGAATTAGCAGGAGATGTGGCAGGTGTGCAGTTGGAAAAAGGTTTCCTCAAACGTTTGGGTTTAGCTCACAGCAATGTGGAACACTTTAAACATGGTGCAGAAGTTTATCGTCAATTGGTGCTAACTGCCCAAATTGGATTTAAACAAGTTGCTGCCCATTATGCGATTACTTCCTTATTCAACAATCACAATAATGCGATCTCCACACAAGACAGATCGGAAAATCTGGAAACTTATCAAAAGCGTGTTTATTGCTACACAGCCAATGAGTTAGATTACCAACTGCAACGCATGGGCGCGTTAACTATGGCGGTGGGACACTTGAAATTAGTGTCAGAAATTACTTGGGAAAGTGAAAATTTAGTATTTGCAGTGTTGCATTTAGGCGGTTGGGATTTTCACTGCTGCATTCAACAGTTTACAGGTAGACGTGATTATAGTCACCTCAAAGAAACTCTATTTACATCTTTGCAACAGGCCAGCGCGGCTCATGCTATTTTGGCAATGACAAAGATTTTTGGTGATGAAGCCTTTAGTTTGCAAAATCTGTTTGCAGAAGAACGTCATCGTATTATGCGGCTGTTAAGTCAGGAAACACTGAATAGATTAGACCAATTGTATACCCAGACATACAGGGAAAACTACGGTGTGATTATGGCTTTTCATCGGGATGGGTTAACAGTTCCTCAAGAATTGCAAGTAGCAGCGGAGATAGCTTTAGGTTATCGCTGTATGATGACATTGCGTAGCCTAGAGCAAGATATCACCGAAACCCAATTAAGTTGGAATCACATTTTAGAATTAGAGGCGATCGCCACTGAAGCTAAACATTTGCGTTGTCAGCTAAATATACCAGAAGGCAAACAGATATTAGAACAGTTAATTGTGCGTTTGCTGTGGCAATTATTACACGAGGCGAATGGTTCTTTTAGTACAGATATCCAAAGGCTAGAAAAGTTGATTGATGTGGGATATCAGTTAAATTTGGGTATTTCTCTGGAAAAATCCCAAGAACTATACTTTAGTTGTTTACATAGTCAAATAGTTCCCCTGTGTCTCACTAACTTGAACAACCCAACCGAAGCTAATCAGTGTCGTCATCTGCTAAAATTGGGGCAGAAATTAGCCGTTGATGTCAGCATGATTGGTGATCGGTGATCGGTGACTGGTGATTGGTGATTGGTGACTGGGAAAATACAAATAATTTCTCCCTGCTCCCTGATCCCTACCTTTGCCAATATCTAACGGCTATTACGCGCACCCGATTTAGAAGCAGATTCATTTTGCAACCGCAGCAAAGTATTATATATCTGACGCTTCAAATCGGCGTTGCTTTGAATTTCGACAGTAATTTGATTAAACCGGGCAATGCTTAAATTATTGGCTGATACTATGTTTTGAGAATCGTTACAATAATTAACAGCTATCTCCCTGGCCTTGTTTGGTAGGGAATTCATGCTGTTAGGGTCATTACAGACAATTTTGGGAATTTCTTCTCCACCAATAAGTTTTTTAATTTCTTTAAACGCAATTTGGCGCTTTGGCTCCATTTCTAATACAGACTGGGCATAGTTAGTAACTTCTGCATTATCAACTGGCGGAATTTGAGCATCTGCTTTCACAGTCAAACCCAAAGTAGCAATTAAACTCGCAGCGGCGAGAGTTGCAAATACCAAGGACTCAGAAAGTTTATGTTTAATTGAAGTTCGCAAAAAGACAAAATAATTTTCCTGCATACGATAGATGACACAGAATAATAGTAGAGATATGATAGTAGGTTTGATTTATTTTAGGAATCAGATGTTCCGGTAAAATCGGAATTTTGATCAAGGTTGGGACTGGGGACTGGGGAAGAAGCAGGGGGAAGTTATTTGTATTTTTCCCAATTACCAACTACCAATTACCACCAATTACCAATCACCAATCACCAATCACCGTTTCTGATATACTTGGCATAGTTCAACGACTTTAGTTTGTAGGATTGAGGTTTCTGAAGCTCCTTGTTTGAGGCTAACTTCTAATTCCAGCAGTAGGGGTAAAGATGAAATTAGTTGTTGTACAGAAAGAGATTTGACTTCTTGCTGTAAGAAGTAAATACGTTTGGGGTTATTGATTTCCGCTGCTTGGGCGATCGCTTGGGGGTTGCGCTCTCCTGTTTCCATCATAATCTTTACCCATAGCCATGTGCGAAACTGCCCTATCAAAGTGGCAACAATTCTTAAACCCGGTTCAGCCGCATTTATTAGATCCCCGACAATACCCAAAGCTTTAGCTGTATCACCCGTTCTAATAGCTGCTGCTAATTGCAAGGTGTTTTGAGTAGTATTTCTGACTAACTGAGTTACAGTTTTCACATCTAAAGGTTTATTACTACCTCCCATAAACAGGCGTAATTTCTCCATTTCTGTATAGAGAAGCCTGGTGTCGTTGCCTATAGACTCAGCTAATATTTCCGCAGTTTGGGAAGTTAATTTGATACCGACATCTTGAGCAACTTCATTGACAGCTTGTACCAACAACTCAGTTTTCCAGGGGGGAATAAGTGAAAACTCGCGGATTTCGGCAAATTGTTTGATAAATTTTGTAGCTTTGAGACGTTCATCAGGTTTACTGCGGCTTGTTACCAATAAAAAGGAATTTTCAGGAATTGCGGGTAAAGTCCGTTGTAATTCTGATAACGCATTTTCTGGACACTGTTGGCATAAATTAGAATTGACTAACCAAACCAAACGCCCACCAGCACCGAAAGCGGGAGTCATAACTTGATTTAAAGCCTGAATTATTGCATCAGGTTGATCTGGGGGAAAAGCGGTATAGTTAAAGCTTGTCCAAAGAGGATCAAGAACGCGATCGCGCAAAGCTACAACCGCCTTTTCCATCGCAAAATCATCTTCACCCCAGTAAACGTAGATTGGCATAAATTGGTGATAGTTGATAGTTGATAGTTGATATGTTGATAGTTGATATGTTGATATGTTGATATGTTGATAGTTGACAGAGAAACATAAAATTGATTACCCAGTCCCCAGTCCCCAGTCCCCAGTCCCCAGTCCCCAGTCCCCAGTCCCCAGTCCCCAGTCCCCAGTCCCCAGTCCCCAGTCCCCAGTCCCCAGTCCCCAGTCCCCAGTCCCCAGTCCCCAGTCCCCAGTCC